>WRAA01000122.1 GCA_009780445.1 Defluviitaleaceae bacterium | reverse complement strand
CATTCCGGCGTATTTTCGGTGCTTTTTCCGCCATACGTCGTCAGTGTCAAACTTGCGAACCACAAGGGTTCGCGGCGTTTGCCACTTCCTAGTCTAGCGAAAAAATCACTCGAAAATCCGCCGAAAGCGGGTTTTCAAACACGCCCTAAGGAGACAACAACTTATGGGAGATAAAGAAACTATGCAGATTGGGCGGCAGTTCATGCAAGGCCGCGCCTTCTACGAAATGATGTCGCAGAGCGACCAGGCGAAGGGTCTGCCCAACCCTCCGCTGGGCAACGAGATAACGGGCGAAATCACCGAACTGCCAAGCTTCGAGACCGTGGTGACACAGCCGGACTACACCACCCTGCTGGACACCCGCCGCAGTGAGCGTGTCTACAACGACGTGCCGATGTCGCAGGAGCAGCTGGCCTTCATGCTCTGGAGCATCCAGGGCGTGCAGATGTACCGCGCGGCAAACCGTATCGCCGTGTTGCGCCCCGTGCCCAGCGGCGGAGCGCGTCACGCCTTCGAGCTGTACGCCGCAGTGCGTAGTGTGCAGGGGCTTCGGCCCGGCCTCTACCGCTACGCGCCTCTGCAAAACGTAGGCGAGAAGCGCGTCTCCCTCGAATTCATCAAGCCGCTGGAGGATCACGCCGCAAGCATCACCGCGATGCTCTCCGGCCAGTCCTTCGCCGCAAAGGCCGCGGTGGTGCTGTTCCTAAGCTGTGTTCCCTACCGCTGTGAATGGCGTTACGCCTCCGCTTCCCACCGCCTCATGCTGATGGATGCCGGACACGTCGGCCAGAACGCAATGCTCAGCGCGACAGCCCTCGGCCTTGGAAGCTGCTGCTTCGCCGCCTTCGACCAAGACGTGTGCGACCAAACCATCGGCCTTGACGGCACCAACGAATTCACACTCTACGCCGTGTCTGTCGGCGAGTGTCCTAAAGTGAGTTAAGACCGCGGAGCGTTGCCCCGCACCCCACAAGGGCTTCGCCCTTGACCCGTAACTATAAAATTTGTATGGCCGGAGGTTATACCGACCAACTGCAAATTCCATAGTCGAGGGTCAAGGGCGAAGCCCTTGTTGGGTGCGGGGCAACGCCCCGCGGCCTTTTAGTGTTTATGCGATGTGAGGTGATCCGGTCTGGTGTAGTTACCGGACGCGTCCGGTACAAGCTTGCCGTTTTCGACAAATTCGCCCGGGGTGAAGATGTCGTTGATGTTCCAGCAGCCGGGCGTGGGCACGGCGATGTTCTCCATGGGAACGTCCAGCAGGAAGGGGCAGTCGGCCTCCAGAGCTTCCTTGAGCGCGTCGGCGAAGTCATCGGCGCAGGTTACTGTCCTGGCGCGGACGCCGTAGCCGCGGGCGATCGCCGCCCAGTCCGGCGTGTAGCTCTTGCCGTCAGGCGTGGTGAACACCGTGCCGAACTTGGTCTTGTAGTTGGCGTATTCCAGGCCGGCTATGGTGCCGAAGGCGGAGTTGTTCATCACGATCCATATCACGTTGATGCCGTACTCGACAGCCGCCGCCATCACAGACGGGTTCGTGCCGAAGCCGCCATCGCCGATCAGGGTCAGCACCTTTTTGTCCGGCGCGGCCAGCTTCGCACCCAGCAGGGATGCGGAGCCGAAGCCCATCGTGGCAAGGCCGGAGCTGTGGTGGATGGTGCCGGGTATGGTGATGTCGTACTGCTGTGCTACGCCGTTCTTGTTCCAGCCCACGTCGGTGGTGATGATCGCGTCGTCTGGGAGCAGGGCGCGTACATCCCGCAGGATGCGCTGCGGTGTCATTGGGAAGCGGCCGTCGTCGCAGATTGCCTTGTTTTCGGCCTTGAAGGCGGCCTTGCCGTCGGCGATTTTCTTGCGCAGTTCGGGGTTCTTGCGGCCTTCGGGGCAGAGAGCCTTGGCCGCGGCCAAAATCTGCCTAAGCGCGAGCTTGAGGTCCGCTATCGCGCCAATCTCCACGGGGTAGTTGCGGCCGATCTCCGTCGGGTCTATGTCGATCTGGATGAAGCGGGTTTCCGGCGAGAATGTTACGCCGGGGTACCAGCTTGAGCTGTCGGCCTCCGCCAAGCGTGTGCCGAGGGCAAGAATTACGTCTGCGCCGGTGGTGAGCTTGTGCGTCAGCTCGAAACCCCAGAAGCCCGTCTGGCCAAGCATCAGCGGATGATTGTCGGACACACAGCCGTGACCCATCAGTGTGCGCGATATGGGAATGTCCAGGAACTCTGCAAGACGGGCAAGTTCGTCGGACGCGCCGGAGAGCAGTATGCCGCCGCCCGCGTGCAGCACGGGTTGCTTCGCGGACACAAGCTCCTTGGCGATAGCCTCCGCGGTGCCGGGGTCCAGAGCCGGGCGGATGGTCTCGTGGCTGTCGCGGAAGGTGCGCTCGAAGTGCAGAGTATCCACTTCGCGCGAGAACATGTCCATCGGCACGGAGATCAGTACGGGCCCCGGGCGGCCGCTTTCGGCCAGCCTAAACGCCTTGTCGAGGATCTCGGCCATCATCTCCGGCCTGTCGATACGCCAGGCGCGCTTGACGAAGGGCTTGTAGATGTCGTACTGCGAACCGTCGCAGTGCATGTTAACTTCCTGGTGCGGGTGCTTGCCGTAGTAGTAGCTCGGCACGTCGCCGGCGATAACCACCAGCGGTATCGAGTCCATGGACGCGTTCAGCACTCCCGTAGTGGCGTTCGCCAGCCCGGGGCCAAGGTGGCACAGCACCACGCCCGCCTTGCGCGTGATCCGCGCGTAACCGTCGGCCGCGTGCGCCGCTATCTGCTCGTGGCGCACGGAGATGTACTGCAGCTTTTCCGAATCCTTCATGGCGTCCAGCATTGCGATAACGGTGTGGCCGCACAGCCCGAAAACATGCCGTACTCCGCGGCGTTCAAGATAGTCCACAACTTGGTGCGAAAGCAATTTCTTCATATCTCGTCATTCCTCCCTTGACACTTGATAGGCAAACGTGAATGTGCTATACTGTTTGTACGAGTATATACGGAAGCTCAGAAACATATTTCATCGGCTCCGCAGATGAAAATGTTTCCGGCGTTCCGCACCGGGGGACACCTTATGACCTTACAACAGCTGCGCTACTTCTGCGTAATGGCAAAGGTACTGCACTATACAAAGGCCGCGGGGATGCTCTACATCTCCCAGCCAAGCCTAAGCCACGCCCTTGCCGAAATGGAGCGGGAGCTGGGCGTGCCGCTGTTCGAGAAGAGCGGAAAGAAAACCTTCCTCACGCGGTATGGCGCGGGGTTCCTTCCTTATGCCCAGAACGCCATCATGGCGATATCCGAGGGCGAAGCGGCTATGGCGCAAATGGCCGACCCTAAGCGGGGCCGCATCAGCCTGGGTTATATCTACAGCCTAAGCTACGGCCTTCTGCCGTCCCTTGTCGAGCGTTTCCTAAGCTTTCGCGGAGACAGCAACATCAACTTCAACTTTACGCAGAACATGACGTCAAAGCTGCTGGACATGCTAAGCGAGGGCGCGCTTGACTTTGTGTTTGCCGAACGCCCCGCCAACGACTCAATCGAGGCCGTGCCCGTGCTGATGCAGGAGATGTTCCTGGTGGTGTCCACCTCTCACAGGCTTGCGGGCAGAAGCAGTATCGATCTGGACGAGATCGCGGACGAGCTGTTCATCTCGATCAACCCCAACACCTCCCTGCGCGCCCTGATCGACGGCTGTTTTAAGCGGGCGGGCATATCGCCGAAAACGGTTATGGAGGCGGACGAGTGCAACTCCATGGCCGCGTTTGTAAACGCCGGGCTTGGCATTGCGATAATGCCGCACATTTCGTCTCTGTGCAGCTACAACGTTTCTGTGATACCCATTTCAAACTCGGGGCTTCGGCGGGAAATCTGCCTGCTCTGGAAGAAGGACAGGCAGATGCCGCCGTCCGCCGAGATATTCAAGAACTTCGTAGAGCGGGAAAACCCGCCTACTTCTTGTAAGCCTTGAGGCCTTCAGAGATAATGTGCATAGCAGCCACCAGATCCGCCTCTTTCAGCACATAGGATATGCGGATCTCGTTGTTGCCCAAACCCGGCGTGGCATAGAAGCCTTCGCCCGGAGCCACCATCACCGTCTCGTTGTTCACGTCGAAGTCTGTCAGCAGCCACTTGCAGAAGTCCTCCGCGTTATCCACGGGCAGTTTTGCCATGATGTAGAACGCGCCGCGCGGCTTGTCGCACACAACGCCTTCGATCTTCGTAAGCGCGTTGTAGACGGTATCGCGGCGTTTTTCGTATTCCACCACGACGTCCTCCATGTACTTTGGCGAAACATTGGCCAGAGCCGCCGCGCCCACCTGTTCGATGGTGGCCACGCAGAGGCGGCCTTGGCAAAGCTTCATGACTTGCTGCATGACATCCTTGTTCTTGCTGGCGATACAGCCGATACGCGCTCCGCACGCGCTGTACCTCTTGGAGATGGAATCTGTGAGGATCACCCTGTCCTCGATGCCTTCGATCTGCGAGAAGCTGGTGAACTTGAGTCCGTCGTACACCATCTCCTTGTACACTTCGTCAGAGATGACATACAGGCCGTGCTTGAGCGCGAGTTCCTTCACCTTCAACATGTCGTCCATATCGTAGACCGCGCCGGTGGGGTTGCCGGGGTTGGACAGCATTATCGCGCGGGTCTTGGGCGTGATCTTGCTCTCCAGCACTTCCACGGAAGGCAGCTTGAAGCCGTCCTCGGCCTTGGTCAACACAGGCACAACCACCGTGCCGGCAGACTTGGCGAAGCTGTTGTAGTTCGTGTAAAACGGCTCCGGCACCAGCACTTCGTCGCCGTAGTCGCAAATGGCGATCAGGGCGAAGAACAGAGCCTCACTGCCGCCGTTGGTGATCAGTATTTCGTCCTTGGAATAGTTCACGCCGAAGGATTTGTAGTAGTTCACAAAGCTTTCGATAGTTTCGGGCAAACCTTGCGAAAGCGCGTACTCCAGCACCTTTTCGTCAAAGTTTTTCACAGCGTCGAAGAATTCCTTCGGCGTTTCGATATCCGGCTGGCCAATGTTCAGGTGGTAGACCTTCTTGCCCTTGCTCTTTGCTTCCTGGGCAAAGGGCACAAGCCTGCGGATTGGCGAGAACTGCATTTCGTTGATTCTCTTCGATACGTTCATACCTAGTCTCCCTTGATCTCTGATAAGATCTTGTTTATCTCCGCCGTCATTGCCTCATAGGGTTCGGGCAGCCCTGTCCAGAGCTTCACTTGCAGCGCGCCCTGATTGATGGACATGCCAAGGCCGTTGATGATCTTGCAGCCGACCTGCTCCGCGTCTATCAGGAACTGCGTTTTCAGCGGATTGTATGTAGCGTCTATGCACAAGGGCAGGTGCGCCAGATCCGCCTTGTCGATCCATGTTTCGTCCGTCTTGGGATACATCCCCACGCCGGACATGTTCATCAGCACATGGCTGTTTCCCACGGCGCGTAACGTTGCCTGTTTGTCGTCGAACTTACACATCTCGGCCACTTCGCCGAAGTTGCGGTTTAGGTCCGCCACAAGGCTTTCTGCGGCAGCATCGGCAATGTCGGAGATGTAGAACTTCTTGGTGCCGTAGTGCGCCAAGGTGAAGCACACAGACTTGCCCGCGCCGCCCGCGCCCAGGCAGAAGAACGTCGATCCTACAAGATCCACGCCGTGCTGCCGAAGGTCTGTGACAAGCCCTTCGCCATCGGTGTTGTAGCCCTTTAACACGCCGCCCTTGTTCACGACGGTGTTGCACGCGCCCATCTTTGCGGCAAGCTCGTCGAGTTCGTCAAGGTACTTCAGCACCTCGACCTTGTTCGGCTTGGTGACGGCAAAACCCGGCACGTTCATATGGCGCAGTGCGCCCACCACGTCGCCAAGATGCTCGTTAGTAACTTCGAGCGGGAAGTAACATCCGTCGAAGCCGATCGTGGCATAGGCGGAGTTTTGCATACGCGCCGCAAACGACTGGCGCAGGGGGAAGCCCAGCAGGGGGATCAGCTTTGTGTCAACGGATATCGGAACCAGAGCTTTTGACATGTACATCTCTCCTTAGTTCAAAATGAGATCGCGGCTGCGCCCCGCGTGCAGAACACAGCTGTTGCCCGGACGGCCCAGGCGTTGTTGCACAAGCTTGCCCACCGCGATAACGGCGGCTGTGTCAAGCCCTGTGGCCACGCCCATTTCCTCACACATGTGCGCCAGGTCTTCGCTTGCGACATTGCCCGTCGCCCCGGGGATAAACGGGCAGCCGCCCGTACCCGCAAAGCTTGAATCATACTGCGTAAAGCCGGCCTGCATCCCCGCCAAGATGTTGGCGAGAGCCATGCCGCGTGTGTTGTGGAAGTGCAGCCACCAGCGCACGTCAGGGTAGGATCGGCGCATTTCGTTGCACATGGCGTACACCTGTGTGGGAT
>WRAA01000121.1 GCA_009780445.1 Defluviitaleaceae bacterium | reverse complement strand
CTAGTGCTCCTCCAATACTAAATTTAATGCGCCTTCGCGGTCTTTTTGCCGAAATCCTGCGTCAGCTCCTCCTTGCGAACCACTTCGGGTTCGCGGCGTCGTCACTTCCTTGTCTTTCGACAAAAATCCTCGCGAATGCACATCAAATTTAGCATTGGCGAAGCACTAGAATACTACATCATAACCGGAGGCTAACCATGAGCAACGCACTATTCCAAGTACCGCGCCCAACCAACGAGCCGGCCCGTTCCTACGCGCCCGGTTCACCCGAGAGGGCGGAGATACAGAAGGAGCTTGACAGGCTCTACAGAGCTGAACTGACGAAGATACCGCTGGTGATAAACGGCGTGAGGATATACGAAGGCGAGAAGGGTTACTGCGCAATGCCGGAGGAACACGGCAAGAACCTTGCCGAGTACACCATAGCCACAAAGGCGCAGATAGCGGAGGCGGTGGAAGCCGCCGTAGCCGCGAAACCCGCCTGGGAGAACATGCCCTTCGAACACAGAGCCGCGATCTTCCTGAAGGCGGCGGATCTGCTGACGGGCGTGTACAGATACCGCATCAACGCCGCCACCATGCTTGGGCAGGGCAAGACCGTGCATCAGGCGGAGCTTGACGCGGGCTGCCAGCTGGCGGACTTCCTGCGCTTTAACGTATACTACGCCTACCAAATATACCAGAACCAGCCGGAGAACGACAAGCTGATGTGGAACCGGCTGGAGTACCGGGCATTGTCCGGCTTTGTGCTGGCGATCACACCGTTTAACTTTACGTCCATCTGCGGCAACTTGCCCACCGCGCCCGCCATCATGGGCAACACAATAGTCTGGAAGCCGGCCGCCACGGCTCTGCTCTCGAACTACATCCTGTACGAGATCCTGGAAGAGGCCGGCCTGCCCAAGGGCGTGATCAACTTTGTGAGCGCAAACGGCGAGGACGTTTCGGAAGTGGCCGTGAAGGACAAACGCCTGGCCGGCTTCCACTTCACGGGATCCACCGGGGTGTTCTCACGCGTGTGGCGCAGCATCGGCGAAAATATATCCGTGTATGAGAACTATCCGCGTATGGTTGGCGAAACCGGCGGAAAGGACTTTGTGTTCGTGCATAAGTCCGCCCAGGTGCGCCCGCTGGTTGTCGCGCTGATACGCGGCGCGTTTGAATACCAAGGCCAGAAGTGTTCGGCGGCGAGCCGCGCCTATGTTCCCGCGAGCCTATGGCCGCAGGTCAAGCAGGGCTTGCTGGAGGAGGTGGCCAAGATCAAGATCGGCAGCGTAATGGAGTTCTCGAACTTTGTCTCCGCCGTAATCGACGAGAGATCGTTTAACAACATAGCGTCCTACATCGACTATGCCAAGGCTTCGCCCGAAGCCGAAGTGCTGTGCGGCGGCTACGATAAGTCGCAGGGTTACTTCGTACAGCCCACAATCGTGCAGACCACAAACCCCAACTTCAAGACCATGGTCGAAGAGATCTTCGGGCCTGTGCTGACCGTATACGTCTACGAGGACGAGAATCTGGAGGAAGCTCTGGACTCCTGCAACACCGCCACGCCCTACGCACTCACCGGCGCGATCTTCGCCAACGACAGGCAGGCTCTGGTGCATATGGAGCGCAGGCTGGCGGACGCGGCCGGCAACTTCTATATCAACGACAAACCCACGGGCGGCGTCGTGGGTCAGCAGCCCCTGGGCGGCGGGCGCGCCTCCGGCACCAACGACAAGGCCGGCAGTATCCTGAACATGCTGCGCTGGGTTAATCCGCGCACCATCAAGGAGACATTCGTGCCACCAACCACCGTAGAATACCCATTCATGGGTTAAGGATACACACGAGGAGACGAACATGGACTACAGCGCGAAGGTAATGGATCACTTTATGAATCCGCGGAACATGGGCGAGGTTGAAAACGCCTCCGGCGTGGGGCAGGTGGGCAGCATTGCCTGCGGCGACATCATGCGCATATCCCTGGATATCGAGGACAACATCATCAAGGATGTGAAGTTCAAGACACTGGGCTGCGGCGCGGCTATCGCCACTTCCAGCATGGCCACGGAGATCATCAAGGGCAAGAGCATCGAGGAAGCCGTAAGGATGACGAACAAGGCAGTGGCCGAAGCTCTGGACGGCTTGCCGCCGGTGAAGATGCACTGCTCCAACCTGGCCGAAGAGGCGGTACACGCCGCGCTCTACGACTATTGCACAAAGAACGGCATTACAATCGAAGGGCTGAAACCGCCGACAGACGGCGACGACCACCACCACCACGACCTCAGCCACGAAGAGGATTATAGTTGATTGAGTTGAAAACGGTCTTGCCTTTGCGGTCTTTTCGCCGCAATGCGTCGTCATTCCTCACTTGCGTACCACTGCGGGATAACAGCGCAAAAAGAGGCTGTTCCACCATTATCCCGGTGAGACAGCCTCTTCCATTGCTGTTAGTCCTGTGTGTAGGGCATAAGCGCGATGTGGCGCGAACGCTTGATGGCAATTGTGAGCGCGCGCTGGTGCTTTGCGCAGTTGCCGGTGATTCTGCGCGGAAGGATCTTGCCGCGTTCAGAAATATATTTGCGAAGCTTGGGAGCCTCTTTGTAATCGATATGGTTGATCTTATCGGTACAGTAGGTGCAGACGCGCTTCTTGCGGCGGCCGCGCCTCTTCTGCTGCATAACCATTGGGTGCCTCCTCTATACTTCTCTTAGAATGGGATGTCGTCGGAATCGAGAGTTTCGGATATGGCCGAAAAGCCGCCCGCGCCGTCAAACTGCGGGGGAGCCTCCGGCGGTGCGGCGTAGCTTCCCGTGTCTCTGCGTGTTTCGTGACTGCCCTTGGGTTCGGTAAATTCATGATCCTCGACGATAACTTCGGTGGTCCACCTGCGCTGGCCGGACTGATCGTCCCAGCTGCGCACGGTTATGCGCCCGCTCACCAGCATCTGCATACCCTTCTTCATGAACCGCTCCACGAACTCCCCCGCCTTGCCAAAGGCCACGCACGGGATAAAGTCCGCGTCCGGCTCGCCTTCTCGCTTAAAGCGGCGGTTTACCGCAATGGTATAACGCGCCACGCATACGGGGTCGGCGGCCTGGGAATATCGTATGTCCGGATCCTTCGTTAACCGGCCCATCAGAATAACCTTGTTCATACGAGCCTCCCCTATTCCTCGATACGGATGATCAAATAACGGAGAACACCTTCCATGATGCGTATGCGGCTTTCGATTTCCGCCGGCGCATTGGAATCGCTGCTGAAGGTTATGAAGTAGTAGAAGCCCTCGTTAGTTTTTGCGATTTCGTAGGCAAGACGGCGTCTGCCCCATTCGTCAATCTTCTCAATGGTCGCGCCGAAGCGGCCCAGCAGCTGGGTTACCTGCTCGATCTGGGCGGTCTTTGCTTCGTCGTCAAGCGTCGGGCGCAGTATGAGCGTAAGCTCGTACCGTGGCCCCGTTGACACGGCAACAGCCGGCGCGGCACTCGGCGCGGCGGCCTCGGCCTCGTTTTCGATCACAGCCTCATCTGCTGTCTCGTTCATTGTCTCGTTCATTAAGTACACCTCCTTCTGGACTATGGCCCCGGGCTTTCCCGGAGCAAGGAATTAACGCGCAGTAATAAGCGCACAAAGCATAATACCACAGCTCGCGCCAAAAGGCAAGCAAATAATTATGTTTGCCCGCAAAGGCCGGTTTTCCAACATTTTTTCTAGGGAAATGCTGAAATTACCTTGACAAACGGCCACGAAACGTTTATAACTAGATTTGAACATATTGGAGCTCTAAACACCCATATAAGGAGGATGCACCAAATGAACAAGAACGAACTTATCACGGCAATAGCCGGCAAGGCAGGCCTTAGCAAGAAGGACACCGAAAAGGCACTGCGCGCATTTGAGGAAGTTGTCGTCAAAGAACTGGTGGACGGCGGAAAGGTTCAGCTTGTGGGCTTCGGCACGTTCGACGTAGCCGAGCGCGCAGCGCGTGAAGGCAGGAACCCACAAACAGGCGAGGTAATGCCGATCGCGGCTTCAAGAGCCCCGCGCTTCAAAGTCGGCAAGGCTCTCAAGGATGCTGTAAACAAGAAATAATGCGGCTCGACAAGTTTTTGAAAATCTCACGCCTCATAAAACGGCGCACCGTTGCGAACGAAGCGGCGGATGCCGGGCGTTGCTTTATAAACGGGAAGCAAGCCAAGCCCTCGGCCGAAGTTAAGATCGGCGACACCTTGGAGATCCGTTTCGGAAACAACGTCACAAAGGTTGAAGTGCTGTCGCTAAGCACCACCGTCCGCAAGGAAGAAGCCTCCGCGATGTACAGGAACCTTCAGGAAACGACATAGCGCATTGTGCAGGGCTGAAGATTTTCAGCCCTTTACTTTGTTCATAAGGAGTTGCCATGCTCGCGCGTAACATGACCTTTGCTGCCATGCTTGCGGCCGCCTTTGCTGTGCGGCTTGCTTTTTCCGTGTCCGGGCTTGCGTTCCAAATAGACATGAATACATTTATGGCCTGGTCGGAGCGTGTTGTGAACGTAGGTATGCGCGAATTCTATTCGCCCTACATATTCACAGACTACCCGCCGGGCTACATGTACGTGCTGTTCATACTGGGCCGGCTGCGCGCCCTGCTGGATCTGAGTTTCGGCTCGGCGGCCCACACCGTTCTCATGATGATGCCCGCCATTCTCGCAGACCTGACGACGGGCGCGGTTCTCTACCGCCTCGCTCTGCAGCAGCTGCCAAGGCACAACGCCGCACTGCTTGCCGCGGCCTATCTCTTTAACCCTGTTATCATCCTAAACTCGGCGGTGTGGGGTCAGGTGGACTCTGTGTTCGTGCTGCCGATACTGCTAAGCCTTGTTGGCCTCACGCGCCGGAACTACCTCGCGGCCTACCTTCTCTACGCCGCGGCCATCCTCATCAAGCCGCAGGCTCTTATCTTTGCACCTGTATACCTGTTCTCGTTCCTAATTGTCCTGCAAGACCACGGCGTGAAGGACGGCCTTGCGAAGCTTGTACGCTGGGGCGCGGCCTGCGCTGCTCTTGCCGTGGCCGTGATGCTTCCGTTTTCCCAGGGCTTCAACATCCTGCCAATTCTCGCGCAGTACATAGACACTATGACCCACTACGCCTGGGCCTCTGTTAACGCATACAACTTCCACGCCCTTGCCGGCGCGGTCTGGCGGCCGCAGGACACCCTGTTCCTGGGTTTTGTGCCGCACTTTGTCATCGGCCATGCGTCCATCGTGGCCGTCACACTCCTTAGCCTCTACCTTTTATGGCGCGATCATATAGCTGTTCCGATTTTCAACCGGAACAGCTATAACCCCGCGAACATCTTCTTCACAGCGGCACTGCTCTGCGCCGTTGTGTTTGTGTTCTCCGTCAGAATGCACGAGAGATACCTCTACCCCGCGATACCCCTGCTGATGCTCGTTTACATGTTCCGCCCGGACAAGCGAATACTCGTTCTGCTCGCAGGATTCACCCTCACGAACACCGTAAACGTCATCGACGCGCTGAACATGCTAAACGCCGGCGTGGACACAAGCCTGTTGGTCAACCTTCGCTGGGCGTCGGGGCTGAACATCGTCTTGGCCGTCACGATGGTGTACCTCGCCTTCAATCTCTTTGGCGCAAACTATGCCGCGCCCTACCCCGCCAAGGCCGCGGCCAAGCCGGCCGCCAACCTCCTGCCCTTCGAGAAGAAGCTTTCGGCGTACAGCGGCAGGCTCTCGGCCTGTATTGAGAAGTATGAGTGGAGGATGCTGGCCGGTCTCGTAATCGTTTACGCGGTGATAGCCTTTTCGCGCCTTGGAGACTTCCACGCGCCCCAATCCTTCTGGGACATGCGCCAGCACCGCGAAGAGTCGGACTGGTTCACGGGCTGGACCCCGCGGGAGCCGGAGGACGTGGCGTTTAACTTAGGCGAATATACCTTCATCAACCGGCTGCTCGTCTACCTCGGCCCGCGCCACAACCAGGAGTTCTCGATATTCATATCCGGCGCGGACCGCCAATGGCACCACTACCGCGATTTCAACCTTCACTCCGTGTTCGCCTGGCACGACTTCGGTGTGAACATTCACGCGCACTACATCTTCGTGCGGCCGGCCTCCACCGGCCTGATCATCGGCGAAATGGGCTTTAAGCACAACGACCGGCTCATCACCCCGCCGGGCATGTCGCACCACCCGCTGTTCGACGAACAGCACCTCGTGCCGCCCCACCCCCACTTCATGAACAGCACCTACTTCGACGAAATCTACCATCCGCGCACGGCCTACGAGTTCATCCACGGCATGTTCGTGTTCGAAAACACTCACCCGCCGCTGGGCAAGGTCATCAAGAGCTGGGGCATACGCGCTTTCGGCATGACGCCCTTCGGCTGGCGTTTTAGCGGCACCTTTGTG
>WRAA01000120.1 GCA_009780445.1 Defluviitaleaceae bacterium | reverse complement strand
GGTGTTAAAGTGCCGTACAACCAAGACTTCATCCTGCCCAACGGCAACCAAGGTTTCGCGCCCGGCATGATAGGCGACCCCAAGGACGACATCAACTGCCGCTGCTTCTACATCGTAGACTCCGATGATAACGCCGGCGAAAAATCTTATGCACAAGGTGTTGATTTTGACGCGGATGGTGGTATAATAGAAGCGAATGAAGATGGTACAAATACGCTGCATCAGAGCGGTGCAGTTAGCAGACATGACATCGTCAGGATGGGAGAACATGCGGAGCTTTATTACGAAGAGATCCGTAACCGCGACCCAAACTCCGATATAAAGGCGATTGCAAGAAACACAGATTTTTCCGAAGATGATGTAAGAAAAATCCGAGAACACATGTTCGTAAATAAGTACGAGCTGGATGCTGGGTTCAAGAGGTTTGATCCAGACTATGATATGTCTGTATCTTGGCAAAACTTGGTGTCAGGCAAGAACATAAGGGAAATGGATATCATAATGTTACATCACGAACTCATGGAGCATGATCTGATGAACAGCCACGGCATGAGCTATCCTGCTTCTCATGAGATTGCAGAGCATAGTTTTAATTACCTAAAGTTCGTCAGAGAATTAGAGCGTAAGGAAGGGGTCTTTTAAATGTATACAAAACTTAGGCTGAAAGAAAAAACGGATACTAGGGTTATATACTACTACAGTGCCGCAGAGCCAGAGTTGATTACAGATGGTGAGATAGAATATACCTTTGAAACTTTAAGTTTTAACTATCTAAAATTTGCCACGGGAGATCCCGAAGGAATCCACGCCCGTCTTATGCGTAAAGCCGTGTGGAAGGCTGTCGAGAAAGAAAACTGCCCAGAGGAACGTTTCTTCGCCTACGGATGATATGATCTTGGCTTACTAAATTACAATAAAAGATTGTACGGAAACACCGTGCAGTCTTTTTTTAATTGCCTTAACGAGGAGGTTACGATATAGAACCCATAAGCACACGGGCGCGGCCTCCGCCATCAACCGTATCATTATAACGAGGAGGTGAATACATGGAACCCATAAACACCGTAAAAATAGGCTTTAAAACCTATGTGCTGGAACGGCCTAATGAGATCATCACGGTTGGTGGGGAGTGCTGCGGACGGTGCAGCTATCATGAATCGAAGATTCTGATTGCCGGTAAGCTTGAACAGCACGAAAAGAACCACACCTTGATACACGAGATGATCCATTGCATTTGCGACAGGTTTTCACTTTGTGAACTGAACAAGGATGAACAGACCGTGGATCTGCTTGCCCTGGGCATTTACGAAGCGATTACAGACAACCCGCACATATTTTTCATGAACAACATTTAGCAGGGAGGATCGAGACTATGAACAACGAGGTATTGCTGCAGATGGGGCTTACGGAAGCGCAGACGGAGCAGGTCGCGCGGCTTCACGCCGAGGCCGTCAGG
Organism: Defluviitaleaceae bacterium; assembly: GCA_009780445.1. GTDB lineage: Bacteria > Bacillota > Clostridia > Lachnospirales > WRAA01 > WRAA01. The sequence continues at coordinate 4,995 of WRAA01000120.1, read as the reverse complement.
GGCTTTGTGCCAAAGGAACAACTTGACACGGCTATGCTGGAGAACGGGCAGCTGACGGCGATCTTGTCGGAGAGAGACAAGCAGTTGAAGGATCTGAAAGACTCAGCTGTGAATAACAAAGAGCTGCAGGAACAGCTTGCGGCGGCAATCGCCAAGAACAAAGCCGACAGCGAAGCCGCCGCCAAGGAATTGGCGGCCTACAAGAAAAACAGTGCTGTGGATCTGTACATTACAAAGGTGGGTGCCAAGAACCCCAAGACGGTGAAGGCGTTGCTGGATATGGACAAGATCCGCTTGGACGGCGAGGATCTTCTTGGTTTGGCGGAACAGTGCGTGGCCATCAAGGCTTCGGATGCATACCTGTTTGACAGTTCACCCAAGCTGTACGGCCGCGCTCCGTCCGCGGGAAGCAGCGGTGCGGCACCGGGCGAGCCGAAGGACAACCCCTTCAAGAAAGAAAGCTACAACCTGACAAGGCAGGCCGATCTTTACAAGCAAGACCCCGAACAGGCCAAACGGCTGGCCGCCGCGGCCGGCGCAGTGCCGGCTTGGATGGCCTAAAACTAAGGAGGAATCAATGTGTCCAACACAAACATAACACGGCTGGCTAATGTTGTCCAGCCGGAGATCTTCACGCCGTATGTCATTAATCGGACGATGGAGCTGTCGGCTCTTATGCAGTCCGGCATCATGGTGAATAACAGCGAGTTTGACGCGCTGGCAAGCGGTGCGAACACCCTGATCAACATGCCGTTCTGGGAGGATCTGGAGGGCGAGGAGGAGACCGTGCAGGAGGACGGATTCTTCACTCCCGGCAACATCAACGCAAGCAAGGATGTGGCGCGTAAGCAGATGTTCGGCAAGTCCTGGGGTGCGAACAACCTGTCTGCCCTGCTGTCCGGCGCGGATCCCCTGGCCGCTATCGGCGAGCTTGTTTCGGGATACTGGAGCAGGCGGATTCAGCAGCGCCTGCTGGCCACTCTGGCGGGCATATTTGCCGCCGAGACGATGAAGGGCAAGGTTCACGACATCTCCGGCCTTGGCGGCGATGCGGGCTTGCTTACGGGTGACAGCTACATCGACGCCGGGCAGAAGATGGGCGACGCGAAGGATCTGCTGACCGCTGTGATGATACACTCCATCACCGAGGCCTACCTTGCAAAGCGCGACCTTATCAAGTACGAGAAGGAGAGCGAGGGCAGCCCGCAGGTGCCGTACTTTATGGGCAAGCGCGTTATCGTTGACGACGGTGTCCCCTACGACACCGCCGCCGGAACAAGCGAGATGTACCTCTTCGGCACGGGAGCCATCGCCCTTGGCAACGGAACGCACCCGCGCATCTTGGAGACAGAGGTTGACAGAGACTCCATGAGCCACGCCGGCGAGGACTATCTGATCAACCGCCGCATCATAGTCATGCACCCGCGGGGCGTGAAGTGGGAAGAACATGAGGTGGAAGGCAACTTCCCCACGCGCAAGGATCTGGCCAAGGGTGGAAATTGGGAGCGCGTGTTCGAGCCGAAACAGATCCGCATTGTGAAGCACAAATTTAAGCTGGCGTAAATTCAACGCCCGGAAGGAGACGCGCAACATATGAGCTTATCAACACACCGCCGAATACGGCAGAAGATGGAAGAGAAGAGGAAGCAGGGGGTTGAGCCTATCATGCCGGATCTTGACCTTGGACAGATGAAGGTTCCCGAACTGCAGGAGCTGGCGCAGAGAAACGGCATAGACCTGGAAGGCGCGACCCGCAAGCCGGACATCATCAGGCGCATCTTGGAAGCCGGAGCGCAGGCCGGCAAGGATGGTGAACCGCATGACCCTGACGACGGAACAACTTAGGCAGGCATACTTCGAAGCCATAAAAGAGTATACCTACAACTTCCACAACATCAAGCACATAGACGATGCCCCTTTGACCATCCGGCTGGCGGTGGACAAGATGGCTTCTTTTTTTGCCCGCGACGGCAGCATTCAGTCGGAAAGCATCTCCGACCTTAGCCTCACCTTCAAAGACGTGGACGGACTGCCGCAGGACATTGTAAGCCTGATCGCGCCGTACTGTGCGGTGAGGTTTTGACGTGGCGGGCGCGAAGGTGGTGCGCGACAACAACCGTCTGCCGGACTTGATAAGCGTGCTGGAGGAACTGCACCGAACGGAGATCCATATCGGCATTTTCGGTAAAGATGATTCACATCTGCTGATGATCGCCAACGTCAACGAATTCGGCGCGACTATTCGGCCGCGAAAGGCCAAGCGGCTGGCAGTACCCCTGAACAAGAGGGCGCGGGAACGCTCCCCACGGTCATTCAGCGACCTGTGGCCGTTAAAAACAGCGGACGGTGCGCTGTATCTTGTCCGCAACAAAGGCTCTAACCAAGTTGAGTTCATGTACTGGCTTGCTACACAGGTTACTATCCCCGAGCGAGCGTTTATCCGCGGCGGCTTTGACGCTAACGCCGGGAGGTTCTCGGACAGGGCCGTGAGGCTGTTGAAAAAAGTTATGGTAGGTACGCTTGACATGCACGGCTTCTTCGAGCTGATGGGCGACTACATCGTCAGCGAGCTGAAACGGTACATGACCAATCTGCGAGACCCGGAGAACTCATTCGCTACTAAAAGTTCGAAGGGGCGAAGCAATCCCCTGATCGATTCCGGCCGGCTGAGAGACGCGATAACGTACAAGGTGGTGCGTACCTGATGGCATATGATTTCAGAGGCCTTGTGGCGCGGCACTCCATGCCGATCACAGTGACGGAGGAGACGGGCGGATACTATGACCACAACAACGGCGGCAAATGGACGGCAATCACCGCCACGTGGGATACAACCGCCGCCGTGTTCAATCTATCCGGCCGCGACGTGCGCGGTTATGCCGTGCAGTACGGCGAAGGCGGCAGCTTCACCCGCGAGGATGTACGCATCCACATCCACCAAGAGCTTGCCTTGGGCGCAAGGATAACTTGCAGGAAAGGCACGTTCACCGTAGCCACACAGGTGGACTTTTCCGACCACGCGCAGGGCTTGCGTATCTACGTGGCCAAAAGATCCGGGGAGCGTAAGTTTGCAGATGCAACGACCACAGGAGGCGAGCCTGATTATGAATAACTTTGAAACCGTAAGGAACGGCATAGTCAAGGGTCTGCACGAGTTTACAGGCGCGGCAGTGGTTCCTTCGGACACCACCGACCGCAGACCCGACCGCCCGTACATCACGTACAAGATAATCTCCGCCGCCAACAACGCCGGCACATTCAGCTTGGTGGATGCCGATATTACGTCCGAAAGCCCCCGCTTCGAACACGACATCATGACGACACGCAGGGAGCAACCGACTTTCAACCTATCCGTCAACACATACAGCGACTGCGAGATAACCGCCTACGGCCTTGCCTGCGCAGCGCGGGACTGGTTCACCTTCCACGGAGACCTCCTGTTCGTCGCGCTTAACATTGTTGTGGTGAGCGCGGGTAACATCAGCGACCGCGCCCAGCAGATTGTGGACGATTATGAGAACCGCTACGGCTTCGATGTGAAGATACGCGCGGCACGCGGCATCAACAGGCGAGTTGAAACCATTGAACAGCACAATTTCGACAGCCTCATAAACAGACCTTTTGAGGAAAGGAGAGCGTCAAATGGCACGACCTGACTTTATAGTCAACATATCGAAGCTGACACGCGCGATAGAACAACGCGGATTCGGCCTGCCCATGATCCTGGGTACAAGCGGGGACAGGCCGTATACACTGTACAACAGCATCTCGGAAGTGGCCGGGCATTTCGGTATACACACCAAGGAGTACCGCATAGCACAGCGTATATTCGGCCAGAACCCTTCCCCGCCGCAAGTCGCGGTGTTTTCGATCCTGCCGGATCCGGAGGACAATCTTGCGGATCTGTTGCTTGAATCCGTGAACGAAGTTGTGGAGACCCACGACGACTGGTACTACCTCACCTGCACGGAGAATACGGAGGAAGTAGTCCGCGCTCTGGGCGGCTGGGCGGAGACACAGATAAAAACATATTGGACGACGACTCAGGATCTGGGCTTGGTGAAGAGCCTTGAGTATGAAAACACCATCGTCATGTATCACGACAACCCGCACGCCTACGTCGCCGAAGGGCTGGTCTCCACCGCGGCGACCAACGACCCCGGCTCCCTGACGTTTAAGTTCAAGGGAGTTCAAGGCGTTACGGCGGCGGACATACGTTCAACAGACCTGACAGAACTGCACCGTGGCGGCGGGTTCTCCTACATCCGCAAGAAGGGCTTGCTGCAGACAACCGAAGGCACCGTCACAACCGGGGAGTATATCGACCTTGTTATGGCAGGCCACTGGATAAAGGTTCGGATGGAAGAAGAGGCCGCACTTTTGGCCGTTAACACCAAGAAGATACACTACGACTCCCGCGGTATTGCCAAACTTGTATCCGTGGTGGACAAGGTGCTGCACATGGCCGGGCGTATGGGCATAATCCGCGTGGACGACGACGGCAGCCTTGTGTACCGCATATCGTACCTTCGGCGCGAAGAGGTGCTTCGCAATGATGTCGCCAACCGTGTATACAACGGTATACGCTGGGAGATCGAGATCGCCGGCGCGATACATTCAGGCACGATATCAGGCTACTTTGTGATTTAGGAGGTGGAAGCGCATGGCGAACAACGTACCTGTCAGAACCTACGATTCAAAGGAAGTGAACCTTGTGGTGGAAGGTGTTGTAATCACCGGTCACGCAGAAGGCACTTGGATCAGCGCGGAGCGTTCGGAAGATGATTTCAGCGAACATGTCGGCGCGCACGGCGAGGTCGCCCTTGCCGAAAGCAACAACTTCACAGGCGAAATAACTTTCAGTCTCGACTGCACATCGCCGTCCAACGAGTTTTTGTACGGCCTATCACGCCGCAGATTAGACCGGGCGATTATCTCCGCCGTGATAGTAGACGCAAACACCCACGGCGGCATAAGGATCAGCGCGAGCCAGTC
>WRAA01000119.1 GCA_009780445.1 Defluviitaleaceae bacterium | reverse complement strand
CATTGTCATCCGCTCGAAGGGTTTGCCGAAGTCCAGCTCGTGTTCGCCGTAGGGTATTACGGTTGTGCCGCACACCTGCTCCACGATGTAACGTATCATACTTTCCGTAAGCTCCATCATGCCGTGATAGTCGGTATAGGCCTGGTACAGCTCTATCATGGTGAATTCCGGGTTGTGCTTGATGCTGATGCCCTCGTTGCGGAACACGCGCCCGATTTCGTAGACACGCTCCAGCCCGCCCACGATAAGGCGTTTGAGGTGCAGTTCTATGGCAATGCGCATGTACAGCTCCATGTCCAGCGCGTTGTGGTGCGTGCGAAAAGGCCGCGCCGACGCGCCCCCGGGGATGGTGTGGAGCATGGGTGTTTCCACCTCGATAAACTCGCGGCCGTCCAGGAAGGCGCGCATAGCCTTGATGGCCTTTGAACGCTTGAGGAACACATCCTTGATCTCCGGGTTCACGATAAGATCCAGATAACGTCTGCGGTAGCGCATCTCCTGATCCTTCAGGCCGTGCCACTTCTCGGGCAGTGGGTGCAGGCTCTTGCACAGCAGTGTCAGCTCCGCGGCCTGCACGGATATCTCGCCCTTTTGCGTGCGAAACACCTGCCCGGTTACGCCCACGATGTCGGCGATGTCGATGTTCGCCTTAAACTCGGCATAGGCCTCTTCGCCCAGATCGTCCCTGCGCACATACACCTGTATCCTGCCGTCTCTGTCCGCCACGTCTATGAAGGATGCCTTGCCCATTACGCGCTTTGTCATCACGCGGCCGGCAATGCCCACGGTGCCGCCTTCCATACGCTCAAAGCCGGCGTGTATCGCCGCGCTGTGCGTAGTTACGTCATAGGCCACGCGGGCGAAGGGGTCGCGCCCTTCGCGCTGCAGCTCCAGCAGTTTGTCGTGCTTTATGCGTACCAGTTCATTGTCCTGCATGGTGTCTCCTTTTCAGACTTATAGCCATTCAACTTGAAAACACTACAATCAAACTTGTCTTTTTGCGCAATTACGTCGTCATTCGCTTCTAGCGTACCCTGTGGGTACGCGTCGTCCCTCATTCCTAGCACTTACGCAAAAATCCTGCGTTTGCTTGGAGTGTTTTCAAGTTGAATGGCTATACTGCGGAATTATCCGATCGAAATTATCTCATACTCCAAGGTGCCGTCCGGCGCGTCCACACTTACCACGTCGCCGGCCACGCGCCCAAGCAAGGCCGCGCCCAACGGGGATTCGTTGGAGATCTTGCCGCGCAGAGGGTCGGCCTCGGCAGAGCCAACCAGGGAGTACTCAACCTCTTCGTTAAACTCACGGTCCAGCACCAGCACCTTGTTGCCCACGCTTACATAACCTTCGGAGAGTTCTTCCTCGTCGATCACTTCCGCGTTGCGCAGCATCTTTTCCAACACCGCGATACGCGCCTCTATCTCGGCCTGTTCTTCCTTCGCGGCGTCATACTCCGCGTTCTCGCTTAAATCACCCTGTCCGCGCGCGTCCTTTATTTTCTCGGCCACTTCCTTGCGGCGTTCTGTTTTCAGCGTCTGCATTTCGGCTTCCAGCTTTTTCAGCCCTTCATAGGTAAGCATGATCTTCTTCTCAGACATAGCGTATCCCTCACATGTTTATGATTGTATCGGCTAAACCCTCAATATCGGCGGCGGTCTCTATGCCGCTTATGCCGGCGCGCAGCTTTGCCGACGACGGCACGCCCTTGCAGTACCACGCCAGATGCTTGCGCATTTCCCGCACTCCGATATATTCACCCTTGTTATCAATAAGCATACGCGCGTGGGCCAGCGCAAGTTCCATTCTTTGGCGTATGGCCGGGCGGGAATAGGCTTCCCCCGCCAGATACGCGTTAATCTCCGCGAAGATCCACGGATTGCCCATTGCCCCGCGGCCTATCATCACCGCGTCGCAGCCCGTGTGCCGCAGCATTGCCTCGGCCGTTTCGCCCGAAATAACATCGCCGTTGCCGATCACCGGCACGCGCAGGGCATCCTTCACCATGGCGATAACGTCCCACTCGGCCGACCCACTGTAGTACTGCTCGCGGTACCGCGCGTGTACGGCCACGGCGAAGGCTCCGCCGCTCTGCGCGGCCAAGGCGGTTTCCACGGCCATTTCCTCGCCGTAGTTAATGCCGCGGCGTATCTTCACGGTCACGGGCTTGTTTGTGACGTTTACGCACGCCCGCACCATCTCCTCCACCAGCTTGGGCGAACGCATCAGCGCGCTGCCGTCTCCGTTCTTGAATATCTTGGGGGCGGGGCAGCCCATGTTGATGTCGATGATGTCGAAGGCCGACCCGGGCGTGGCCTCCAGCAGGAGTATGGCCTCGGCCATAATCTGCGGCTCGTGGCCGAAAAGCTGCAAGGTGTATGGCAGGGCGGACGGGTGGTTCTTCGCCAGCTCGATACTCTTGTCGCTTGCGTACACAATAGCCTTGGCGCTTACCATCTCGGAATAGACCAGGCCGCAGCCAAACTCGGCGCACAGCACCCGGAAGGCTCTGTCAGAAACCCCGGCCATGGGCGCAAGAAACGCCAAGCCGCGCGTCCTCACCGATCCGATACTCATAGTTCCCGCGCTCATGACCCTGCCCACTCTTCGCCGCCAACGCCGGCAAACACCTTCAAGTACAGCTGCAACGCCGCGATAAGCTCCTTGTGCTCCGCCGTCAAACGCTTTACTTCCGGCGGCGCGCCTATTTCGTCGTACACAAAGTCATCCTCCTGCGCCTGCGCTTCAAAAAAAACGCTTCCATCGTCGTAGAAACCGACCATGAAAACGCAGTGAAGTCGCTGTGCTGTTCCGATGCATAAAGCCTTGATATCATTCTTTACCGCCGGCGGCAGGCTTGCGAAGTCCGGGTTGATATAGTACTTCGCCTTGTATACCGACGCGGCGGCAAGAACTGTCTTGTTGTCGTCCATAGCATCCCTTTGGCACTTGTTTAGGATAAAAAAATGGGAGCTACAGGGCTCGAACCTGTGACCCCCTGCTTGTAAGGCAGGTGCTCTCCCAGCTGAGCTAAGCTCCCAAGCGATCCAAAAGGGGCTCGAACCCTCGACCTCTGGCGTGACAGGCCAGCGCTCTAACCAACTGAGCTATTGGACCAACGCAGTACAAGACTGCTTAAGACTTTGTAAGTATACAACCTTGCCGGCAAAATGTCAAGCGTTTTTAGAAATTTTCTGCTCTATAAGTTTTGCGGCGGTGATCTCATTCTTGAGGTCGCGCGCTCTGTCCTTCAGGCGTTCAGAGCAGTTGGAGCCGACAATCATGCTCGACAAAATTTTCAGCGCGGCGTCATTTTCGCCCAAGAACATGGAAAACGCGCCTATCAGGTACATCATCGTAGAATCTCCGATGCCCATTACCGGGGGCGTTTCGTTCTCCAGCGCGTTGGTGAAACCCTTGACCGTGAGGGCGGCGAACATGCGCTCCTGCTCCGGCGCCTGTTCCTTGAGCCTGTAGAGCCATGTCAGCTTCATGCAGATATATGCCTTTTCGCCCTCCTTGGCCTGCTTGACCACCGCGTTTAGCAAGGCCAGCTTGTAGCGCGTGATGGCTTCGTCAATGCTCGGTTCCTTGGGGTAGTCTATCGGCCGGAATTTCGGCGTTATCTCCGCGAGTATCCTCTCCGACTGACGCGCCGAAATCTGGTTGAACACCTTTGTCACCGCGCTGTAGCCGCAGCCTCCGCATACGATAACATTGTAGAGCATCGGCTCTATGGGCGAACATTTCAAACGCAGGTCAAACTCGGTGGACTCTATACGTATCTTGGTGTTGCGCACAGTATTCGATTCAAAGTTGTAGCCGCATACGGGGCAGGTGTACTTCTTGGCAAAGATATAGTTGTCGATGTTGAACTTGTGAACCTCTTCGGCCGCTTCGCCCACCGCAGGCTCCGGGGCGGACTTAAAGATCTCCTGCTGGCGCACGGCCACGTCAGTCAAGCCAAAACCTTCCAGTCCTGCGAATATATTCGCGTCCATAGAACATTCCTCCGCATCGTAGGACACTAGTTTCTCCAATACTGTACATCAAAACCATGCAAGCGTCAATGGGTTAGCCAAATTTGTGCCGAAGAATTTCTATTGAGAAATTCCCCCGCATGTAGTATAATCTATTGTATAACAATGCCGTTGCCGAAAGAGGGTAGTTTCCGAATTGAAGTACGTCAACCCGACAAATGACCTGGCCTTCAAGAAGGTGCTGGGCAATAACGACAACATACACATCCTTGCCGGCTTCATACGAGATTTTTTCTTTATCGACCCAGACGGACTGACCGTGGAGAATCCGTACAGCATTAAGTCTTACAGGGAGCTGTTAAAGGACGAGGAATCCTTTCGCTGGAGGCTCACAGTGCCGGACATAGCCGCGGTAATGAGCTTCGCGGACTATCGGTCGGAGCTGCAAATACGCAAGGAACGCTACTTCGACGAACGCAGCATATACTATCCGCTGGACAAGTTCGTAAGCCGCTACAGGATCCTGCCCGGCAAGGACAGCGGCTATGCCCGCCTGCGCCCGGCATACTCAATGACAATTCTTGGCTTCAACCACTTCACGGCAGACGAAGATGCCCTGAGAATCTTCCGTCTGCACGACCCCGTGCGCAACAAGAGCTTCCCCAAGCAGCTCATAAACCTTGGGTACTTTGAGCTACCAAAACCCGCCGTGGAAACAGAGAATCAACGCCAGTGGCAGAACTACTTCCTGCAAAAGCCACTGTCCGGCGATGCCCCGGACTATATTCACGATGCCCTGCAAATAATAGACAGAGCCAACATGGACGAGGAGGAACTGCATGTGCTGACACAGATCGAATACTATCGCACCGCTTACGACAACCAACTTTCCTTCGCCAAGGACGAAGGTAAGGCAGAGGGCAAGGTGGAAGGCGAAGCGGCAGAACGGCGCAGCATTGCCATAACCATGTTGAAGATGGGTTTATCGAAGGAGCAGGTGTCACAGGCCACGAAATTGGACATTGACGAGATCTTAAAAATCGAGGACGCGATGCAGCGCGCGTAGGGGGATGGTCGTGAAAAACAGTTCAAGATTCTTCAACAACCACGAATGTAAGTACTTTCCGTGCCACAAACTGCCGGAGGACACAAGCGAGTTCAACTGCCTGTTCTGCTACTGCCCGCTGTACGCGCTGGGCAAGGACTGCGGAGGCATCTTCGACTATCAGCAGAACGACATGAAGTTCTGCCAAGACTGCCATCTGCCGCACATGCCGGAATTTTACGACTATGTGCTGGAGAAGTTCACCACCGAGAACCTGGTGCGCATAGGCCGGCCGTGATAGGGGTCTGTCACTAAATAAACTTTTCAATATTCCGCAGTATTTTTGTGCGGATGCAAGGAAGTGACGACGCCGCGAACCCGCAGAGGTTCGCAAGGAGGAACTGACGCAGTAACCGTGCAAAAAGACAAGGAATATGAAAAGTTTATTTAGTGACAGACCCTAAGGAGCCACATTCAATGAAGCGCGAGTTGACAAAGACACAGCAAGTAGAGCAGAGCATCATCAAGAAGTTTCGCAAGGATCTGTGGAACCCGTTTATCAAGGGCGTAAAGCAGTACGATCAGATCCGGCACGGGGACCGCATAGCCGTGTGTATCTCCGGCGGAAAGGACTCTATGCTGCTGGCCAAGCTCATGCAGCAGCTGCAGCGGCACAGCGAGGTACCCTTCGAGCTGGTGTTCCTCGTGATGGACCCCGGCTACAACGCGGAGAATATGGCGCAGGTACTGCACAACGCCGAGATGCTGGGTTTACCCGTCACCGTGTTCAAGACCGACATCTTCGACACCGTGGCCGGCCTTGGCGGCTCCCCGTGTTATCTGTGCGCGCGTATGCGCCGCGGCCACCTCTACAAGAACGCGAAGGAACACGGGTGCAACAAGATCGCCCTGGGCCACCACTTCAACGACGTTATCGAAACCACCATGATGGGGATGCTCTACGGAGCGCAGATACAGGCCATGCTGCCCAAGCTGCACAGCACCAACTTCGCCGGGATGCAGCTGATACGCCCGCTCTATGCCGTGCGCGAAAAGGGCATCACCGCCTGGCGCGACTACAACGGCCTGCGCTTCATCCAGTGTGCCTGCCGCTTCACGGAATACTGCACAACAGACCCGGACAGCGGCGGCTCCAAACGCCAAACCGTCAAGCGTCTGCTGAAAAACCTGGCCAAGGAGGATCCCGATATCGAGTCGCACATCTTCAAGAGTATACACAATGTGAAGCTGGACACCCTGCCCGGCTACAAACAGGGCGGTGTCATGCACAGCTTTCTGGATAACTTCGACAATCGGCCGGCTCTAGGGCGTGTTTGAAAACCCCATTCTGGCGTATTTTCGGCAAATTTTCCGCCGTGCGTCGTCAGCTTCTCCTTGCGAACCACAAGGGTTCGCGGCGTCGGCGCTTCCTAGCCCGACGAAAAAT
>WRAA01000118.1 GCA_009780445.1 Defluviitaleaceae bacterium | reverse complement strand
CGGCCCTTTCACGGCTGGAACAGGGGTTCGAATCCCCTACGGGTCATCTCTCATGCGGTTGCTCTGCACCGCTTGTGTGGGAACTTGGGTCTCTAGCTCAGTTGGTTAGAGCATCCGGCTCATAACCGGACGGTCCCCGGTTCAAGTCCGTGGAGACCCACTTACAAAACCCCGCGATTCCCAAGGTCGCGGGGTTTTGCGAAACTGAATTATGTACGGAATAGGGTGAGAATCCCTGCGAGCGGGTCACTGTGATGCGGTGTGGCGTTGCCATTACCGATAAGCCAGATACGTGTAGTACCATTAGCTGCTTCCCCGAACGAAGCAATGTGTTTGAGATATTCAGAACACGCCTTGTTGTCGTAGACGGGCGTGTTTTCGTGTTTGGGGGAAATAAGGAGGAGTTTGTTATGAGGAAGATTGGACGAGGTTCGAGGATGTTGGCGGTGTTGCTGGCGTTTGTGATAACGCTGGGGCTTGCGGTCTCTCCCGCGGCTGCGGTGTCTTACGAACACCCTGCCGCCGACAAGGGCGAGCTGGGCGCGGTGTTCGCCGAGGCGCAGATCAGAATACAGGGCGACTACACCCCCGAAAGCCGGCGAACGCTGGAACAGGCGATACCCAACGCGCGGCACGTGCTGGAGAACAGCCCGGATGCCACACAGGCTCAGGCGGACGCGGCAACGGCCGGTCTGCTTACGGCCTTGGACGCGCTGGAGCAATCGGCGCGGCTTAGTACATACGACCTGGGCGCGTTGATCGGCCAAGCGCGGGAGCCGGACGGGGATCTCTTCACGCCGCTCAGCTACGCGCTGATGTTGGACGCGCTGGAGGACGCGGCGCGGGTCTATGCGGATCCGGAGGCCATACAGGGCGAGATTGACGCGGCGGCGAACGCGCTGCAAGAGGCTCTGGAAGGACTGACGGAACGCGCCGACAAGGCTGCTCTGCGTGCGGCCATCCGGGACGCGGAGAGCCTTGGCGCGGACGGCGGCAGCCGGGAAGGGCTTGAAAGGACGCTTGCGACGGCGCGGCGTGTGGCGAACAGCCCCAACGCCGCGCAGACCCGCGTGGACGCAGTTGCGGCCGCACTGCAAGCGGCCGTATCCGCGCCGCCTGTGCGTGGCGAAGTGCTTCCGCTGTCCGGCAACGAGATAACAGTGTATATAAGCTTCGACGCATTCACAATCGGGCGCGGTTTCTTTGCGGAACCCGTGAGGATGAGCGTGCCGGAGGGCAGCACCGTTACGGCTCCGTCGCTCTACTTGCTGGAGAGCGAGGGAATTGAGTTTAACTGGGAAGGCAGCGAATGGGGCGGCCGTCTGGTGTATCTCCGCGACCGCAGCGTATACGACGGCACGGTGGATGTCCCGGAAGTTATACTGCAAGGGATTATGCGAGACCACTACGACCCTCTCCAGTGGTTGGAATGGCTGGGTACCGGCCGCCCGGACGGCGCGTTGGGCGAAGGGGGATATACAAGCTTTGCCGGATGGAGCTTAGCCGTAAACCACGTGTTAAGCGGTGTCGGCTCCGATGCCCATGTTCTGGAGGACGGAGACGTAGTACGCTGGAGCTTTTCGCTTTCCGGCGGCTCGGATCTTGGCGCAGAGGGCAGCTGGGACGAACCATATTTTATACAGGAGGACAAGTCGGAGATTATCCGCGCCCTGTTCATGCCGGGCGCAAGCCCCGCGGCGGTGCGCTTCGCTCTAAGCGTTATACTCGATCCCTTTGCAACACCGGCGGCAGTGGCACACGCGATGGCCGCGCTAAGGGGCGAGCAAGCCCCGCCGTCAGGCTGGGAGGCCGCAAAGCACCGCACGCTGGACAGGCTGGTGTCTGCGGTTCCCGCCCCGGCCGTCGCGCAGGTCGGCGGCGAATGGGCGGTGCTTGCTCTGGCGCGCGCCGGGTTTGGTGTGCCGGCGGGATACTTCGAGGGTTATCTCGGCCGCGTAGGCGCGTACCTTGCCGCACTGCCAGAACACACCGACCCGAACCACACCGCGCCCGGCTGGGTGCTTAACCCCGAAACCGGCCGGCGTGAGGTTCGCCTGGCCCACCATCAGTCCACGGAGAACGCGCGGCTGGTGCTTGCTCTTTCCGCGCTTGGCCGGGACGCGTCAAGCTTTACCCACGACGGAGCAACCTACGACCTTGTGGCACAGATGGGCAACAGGCTGGACGCAACAAGCAGCCAGATGTGGGGCGCCGGCCAAGGCCCCAACGGCCCCCTCTGGAACCTGGCCGCCCTATTTTCGCGCGGCTGGAACACTCCGTATCATGTAACCGACAGAATCTGGGTGGGCGGCACAACAGCGGCCAACCCGGTTACGACAGGCGAACGTATAGAATGGCTTCTGAACGCGGAACGCGCCACGGGGGGCTGGTCTCTCTCCGGCGCGGGTGACCCGGCCATAACCGGCATGGCCTTGCAGGCTCTCGCGCCCCACAGATCCCGCGCGGACGTTGGCGCGGCTGTGGACAGAAGCTTGATCTGGCTTGCAAGCGAGCAGACACCAAGCGGCGGCTGGGAATCCGGCGGCGTGTACGACGTGCAGAGCGTCGCGCAGGTGATAGTCGCGCTGACGGCTCTCGGCATAGACCCGCAGACAGACGCGCGGTTCGCCACACCCGGCGGCAACCCGCTTACGTCGCTGCTAAGCTTCCAGGACGAGGCCACGGGGGGATTCCGCCACGCCGGCTTCCTTGACCAAATGGCGACGGAACAGGCCGCACTCGCCCTTGTGGCGTACTACCGCTTCAGCAACGCTATGCCGCACCTGCTGAACATGGGCGATGCCTTTGGCTCCGCCCCACCGCCTCCGCCGGCGGATCTTACGCTTGCCCCGTCCGCCGTAAGCATCAGCGACACAAACCTTCGTGCGACAGTCAACGTTGGCGGAACCGCCGCCGGCGCGATCACCACGTCGGTTACACCCGCCTTGCCCCACGGCGTTGGCCTGTCCGTAAGCGGCGACACCATCATTTTCACCGGTGCGCGCCCCGCCGCCGGCCACTCCGCAATAATCGGGGCGTACACGGTTACGGTGACGCGGCAGGGCATCAGCAGGCCGCTTTCGCTAAGCGTAAGCCTCACGCCCGAAGTCGCGACAACACCCGCGCCAACGCCCACGATCAGCCTTAGCTCCTCAGCGGTAAGCATCAACGACACAAGCCTATCGGCCTCCGTAAGCGCTGGCGGCACCGCCGTCGGCACAATAGGCACAAGCGTTTCCCCGGCCTTGCCGCAGGGCGTGACACTGACTACAAGCGGCGGAACGGTGAACATAACCGGCCGCCGCCCGGCCGCGGGGCAGTCCCCAATTTCCTCTACGCACACCGTAACTGTGACGCGTCAGGGCGTAAGCACAACGTTCACGCTGAACGTACACCTCACGCCGTCAGGCCGGCGGGTGCACCTAAGCGTGACCAACCCTGGCGGAAGCGCGGGACACGCCGCAAGCTTCTTTGCGGGTTACATCTACCTCCACGACAACGAAACGGCCTACAGCATCCTGCGCAGATCCGAAGCGGGTCTTACCATCGTTTCACGCGGAGGCGGCGCATACGTGGCCTCCATAAACGGGTTGAGCGAGTTCGACGACGGGCCGCTCTCCGGCTGGCGTTACAGCATCAACGGCACCTTCCCGGATGTCTCCGCTTCGCTGTACAACTTGCGCGACGGCTACAGGGTCGCGTGGGTGTTCACCGCCGACGGCGAAGTCGACAGAACCGCACTGCTCCATGAGATCGGCCGGGCGCAAGGCCGGCTGGAGGCCAGCTATACCGCGCCCACATGGGCAGTGGTGCAGACAACACTTGCCGAGGCCGTGAGGGTGCGCGACAACCCGGCAAGCCAGGCCGAGGTTGACGCGGCCGCCGTTGCTCTTCGAAACGCAATAAACGCCTTGGTCGTAAGGCCGGGAGCCGCCAGCGCGGACAGAACCGCGCTAAACGCGGAGATAGACCAAGCCGAGGATCTTGCGCAGAGCGACTACACGGCGGCTTCCTGGGCGGTTCTGCAAGCGGCGTTGGACGAAGCCACGCGCCTGCGCGACGACCCGCGAGCCACCCAGGCCGATGTGGACGCCGCCGCGACAAACCTTGCCGCCGCCAGGAACGCTCTGGTGCCGCAGCAAGCCGTGCAGACACAGATAACAGCGCGGATAACAGGCCGTGTAGCCGTGGCCGATGTGCAATCCGCCCTGGTGCGCGATCTTGCGGCACAGGCTATGTCCGCCGGCACCAACAGCGTAACAATATCTGTCGACCACGACGGTTATGCCGGCCGCGTTGAAATCGGCCTGTATGCCGCGGCCATACGCTACATCATACAAAGCGGCGCAAGCCTGACGGTTCAGTCCGGCGTAGCCTCCATCACCTTCGACCTTGAGACGCTGATGGGTCTGATAGACGGCGTGGACGAGGACACGGAGGTTCGGATCGTGGCGGATATGCTCGAGGGCGCGGAGCTTGGCGAAGCCCAACGGGAGACCGTGGGCGACGCGCCTGTGATACGGCTGCAAGTTATTGTCGGCGGCAACACGGTGCGCGACTTTGACGGCACGGCCACGGTCACTCTGCCCCTTGGCCACGCGGACGGCACACCGCCGGAGGATCGGGATCTGCTTGCCGTCTACCATCTGGGCAACGACGGCGGCACGCGCGAGATGCCGGGCGCGGTCTACAGCCGATCCGCAATCACCTTTGTGACGAACCACTTCTCCCTGTTCTTTGTCCGCGAATGGATCAGCCCCTTTGAGGATGTGGCGCGCGGCGCGTGGTACCTCCGCAGTGTGAGGTTCGTCCATACGCGGGGGCTTATGAGCGGAACGGCGGCGGGGCAGTTTTCCCCGGAGGGAAGCCTGTCCCGGGCGATGATAGTGGCAATCCTGTGGCGCAACGAGGGCGAGCCTGATGCGGAAAGTATGTCGGAATTCTTGGACGTGCGCCCGGGATACTGGTACTCCGACGCTGTTGCCTGGGCGGGCGCAAGCGGCATTGTAAGCGGCGTGGGCGGCGGTTTGTTCGACCCGAACGGCAGTGTGACGCGGGAACAGCTTGCCGTCATCCTGCGCAACTACGCCGCGTCCGCCGGGCGCGACACAGCGGCAATCTCGTTTACCGCAGAGTTTACGGACGAACAGGATGTTTCGCCCTGGGCGCGTGACGCAATGATGTGGGCCACCGCAAACAACCTCATTTCGGGGCGCACAGAAACCACCCTCGCCCCCGGCAGCAACGCCACCCGCGCGGAGGCCGCGTCCATCCTGCGCCAGCTTCTCGAAGATAACGCAGAGAGATAGGAGACACGTACATGCGCAGACTTTTCTCGATTGTAATGGTCTTAGTGCTGTTGGCCGGCCTTGCCGTGCCGGCCAACGCCGCAACCCGCCCCCAAGCAAGCTGGGACGCGGCGGCGGACAGGGCGTTGGAACGGCTGCGCACAGAGCTGGACGCGGGGCCTGTTGTGGGTTCCGTCGGCGGCGAATGGGCGGTGGTTGCTCTGGCGCGGGCGGGCAAGCTGGAATCGGACGACCCGTGGCTAAACAGCTGGTTCGCCGATCTGGACAGACTTCTCGCCCAAGTGGACGCGCTGACGGCGGCCGGCAACAACATTCAGCGGCCGCGCTCCGCGGGCACCTTTCCGTCAGAACTACGAAGGTGGACGGACTTCCAGCGCGTTACAATCGCACTCAGCTCCCTTGGCCTTGACGCATCGAACCACGGCGGCAGAGACCTTACGGCGGTGTACCGCAGCTTTGTGCCGCCGGCCTCGCGCCACGGTCTCAACGCCGCAATCAACGCGGACGCCTTCGCACTGATAGCCCTTGACACCCGCGCCTATGACGGCGACAGGGATCGGTTCCTCGTGCGTATCCTCGAAACACAGCGCGCCAACGGATCCTGGGGGCTAAGCACCAACCCGGACGCGTCCGACATCAGCATTACCGCCATGACTGTCCAAGCTCTCGCGCCCTACTACGCGGCGGGCGACAGGCGGGTTATCCGCGCCGTCCACCGCGCCTTGGGCTGGCTGGACACGCAGACATTTGCGGACACGGAAAGCACCGCCCAGATGATCGTCGCGCTTACGGCTCTTGGCTCGGACTATGCCGAAGAGGCCGCGCGTTATGTCTCCCGGCTGATGACGCGGTTTGACGCAAGAACGGGCGGGTTCAGGCGCACCGGCTCTGCGGACCCCGTGGACTTGATGGCCACGGAACAGGCCGCCTATGCCCTTGTGGCCTACCGCCGTTTTATAAACGGCATGAACACACTCTACGACATGAGCGACGCGGGAGATGCGGAGGTATATAGCCATTCAACTTGAAAACACTCCAAGCAAACGCAGGATTTTTGTGCAAGTGCTAGGAATGAGGGACGACGCGTACCCATAGGGTACGCTAGGATGCTGTGTGCCGGTGGCACACGTCCAGCATCCGGAGCGTCAGCGCAGGTTGAATGACGACGCAATTGCGCAAAAAGACAAGTTTGATTGGAGTGT
>WRAA01000117.1 GCA_009780445.1 Defluviitaleaceae bacterium | reverse complement strand
TATCCGCTGGCAAAGAAGGGGCTGGCCGGCAAGGCCATGGGCATTTCGGCTGTTTCGTCGTTCATCGGCACAATGGTGGGCATTGTCGCGCTTGCGGCCTTCGCGCCGATGATCGCGACTATCGCCCTGCGCTTCCGTTCGGTGGACTACCTGATGCTGGCCTTCATGGGGCTGATGATGGCGGGCAGCCTAGGCTCCAAGACGTTCACCCGCGGCATCATCGCCGGCGCGATCGGGCTGTTTATCGGCACAATCGGCATCGATCCGCAGACTGCGGTGCGCCGCTTCACCTTCGACATGGTGTACCTTAACGCCGGCGTGGACTTCGTTGTGGCCATGGTCGGCCTGTTCGGCGCGTCCGAAGCTTTTATACAGATATCCGACCGCAAGGGCAAACCCGTGAAGCAGGACGTGAAGAAGATAACACCGTCCTGGGCGGAGAGCTTCAAGCACCTTTCCCTTACGATCCGTTCCTCTGTCATAGGTGTGCTGGTGGGCGTGCTGCCGGGCGCGGGCGGTGATGTTGTCGCCCTGCTTAGCTACGACCAAGCCAAGCGCACGGTGAAGAAGCCGACTGCGCCCTTCGGCGAAGGCGCGATTGAAGGCATTATCGCGCCCGAAACGGCCAACAGCGCGGCGGTGGGCGGTGCGTTCATCCCTATGCTGACAATGGGCATCCCCGGCGACGCGGTGACGGCGGTGCTGATCAGCGCGCTGTTCATCCACGGCTTGCGCCCGGGCCCCGGCTTTATCAGCTCCACGCCCCACTTCTTCTACATGATCATCGCCCTGCTGTTCATCTCCGCCATATTCCTGCTGGCCGCCGGCCTCACGGGTATCAAGGTGTTCACCAAGATCGTGGAGATCCCCAAGGGCATCCTCATGCCGATCATCCTCATCCTGTCCGTAATCGGCTCCTTCGCAATGCGCAACAACGTGTTCGACATCGTGTGGATGTTCGGCTTCGGGCTGATCGGCTACTTCCTGAAAAAGTTCGACTACCCCATCGCGCCCATCATCCTGGGGCTGATCCTCTGCACCCTGTTCGAGAACAACTTCAGGCGGGCCGTGCAGCTTGAAGGCTCACTGCCGGGCGTGTTCACGGGCATATTCAGCAGCCCCATCTCGATATTCCTCTTCGTGTTCATCATCTTCCTGATGGTCACGCAGACCAATTTCTACAGAAACTGGCGCAAGCGTATGGACGACAAGAAGGAATCCGCGTCGTGACTACGGTTCGCTGGGTTGACAACAGCAAAACAGGTGCGCCGCGGGGGCTGCACCTGTTTTGCTGTGGAAAAATTTATTTGTCTTCGTCGTTCTTGTTCTTGGCTTCGAAAGCGGAGATCGCCTGTGCTTCGGCCTGTGTGAGAACACCTTCGTTCACCATCTGGGAGTGTACGATGGCGGAGTTGAGCGCGTTTACGTTGCCGAAGGGGTTGTGTTCGTGATAGACCGCGCCCTTGCCCGGGGTTTGCTCGAAGAAGATTACCTTGCCGTCAGGCTTCTGCTCGAAGAACATCGCGCCGCCGTCGGCACGTTGTTCGAACTTGATCGCGCTGGACTTGTTCTCGACGGCAACCTGGCCGATATTGCTGGATACACCGGTATATCTGGCAAGCATGTAGTCGATAATCCTGGTAGCTGTTTCCTGCGAGATTACGCCGTGCTTGACAAGGTTCTCGTAGTACTCCACGAGGTTCGAGAGTATCGAGTTTCCCATTCTTGCAGAATG
The DNA here is from genome assembly GCA_009780445.1 of Defluviitaleaceae bacterium. GTDB lineage: Bacteria > Bacillota > Clostridia > Lachnospirales > WRAA01 > WRAA01. The sequence continues at coordinate 4,806 of WRAA01000117.1, read as the reverse complement.
CGTACCCGCGCCGTGGCCGCCGTGGTTAGACTGGTTGTTGCCCGGTGCGTTCGGAGCCGGCTGGGGTCTGGTGCTTGGAGTTTGAGGAGCCGCCGGAGCCGTGGGGGTGTGGGGAACCGGCTGCGGGCGCACGCTTGGCGCGTTCGGGTGGGGTCTGTTGGGTGTGTTCGGGCCGCCTGGGGCCGGAGCGGGCAGGGTGGTTGGAGTGCCGGGAGCCGGAGCGGGCAGGGTGGTTGGGGTGCCGGGAGCCGGCGCAGGCAGGGTTGTTGGTGTCTGTTGGTTTCCGGGAGCCGGAGCCGTGGGGGTGGCGGGTGTGGTCACGCCCGGTCTGGTGTTTGGTGTCTGCGGCGCGGATGTAGCGAGCGCGCTTGTGGAGATGCTGAGGATCATTGTGCCGGTAACGGCTACGGAGGTGAGAAGTTTGATATGTCTCTTCATTTCGCTTTCTCCTTATGCTGTAATGTAGTAGCGCATTGGCTGATTCACTGTATGCGCTGTACTGTGTTGTACAGAGTTACTATACCCAACTTTTGAGAAAATAACGGGGAATCGTGTAGAACATTTTGGAAATTGTGTGGTGAGAATGGTTGAATGTCCGGCAGTTTGTGATGCGGCTGGCGCGGGATATTGTGGAGGGTGAGACGCTTGCGGTGGCGGGTGAGCTGACGTACAAGCTTATGCTGTCGCTCTTTCCGTTCCTGACCTTCGCGCTTAGCCTGCTGGGGTTTCTGAACCTTGACATAACAATGCTTGGCGAGCTTGCCGCGCTCTACCTTCCCTACGACATCCACGCCATGATGATCGGGTTTGTGTACGGGCTGGTGCAGGAGCGCAACGGGGCGGTGTTGTCGGTGAGCTTGGTTATCGCGCTTGCGTCGTCGTCGTCCGGCTGCCGGTCCATGATGCGCGGAATAAGCAAGGCGCACGGCATACGCGACGAACGCGGCTTTGCTGCGCGTGCCGCCGTGAGCCTCGCGCTTACCCTGATGTTTGCCGCGGCGATGGCCGTCGCCGTTGCGGCGAACATGCTGGATAACGCGGTGCTGTCCGGCCTTGGAGTTTTTGCCGCGGTGCTGGCGGCGGTTGTGATAGTTTACAGGGTGTCTGTGCCAGGCAAGCGGGTTGCCGAACTCCTGCCGGGCGGCGTGCTGACCGTGGTGCTGTGGATCCTGTCGTCGCAGGTGTTTAACGTGTATGTCAGCAATTTCGCGGTGTTTTCGCTGTACGGCAGCATCGCCGGCGCGTTTATCCTGCTGTTGTGGCTGAATGTGGTGTCGGTGATAATCCTGCTGGGCGCGCACCTTAACGCCGGCTTGGGGGCTGTTAATACGGACTTGCAATCTAAACAACGCTAACCTCATGGGCACAGGGCGCGTTCGCTCAGCATCTGTGCCCATTCGCTAAGCGTTGTTAAGATTGCAAGTCCGTAGGGAGTAACAACATGTTCGCGCCTCCAATATACTGTAAGAAAACGACCTGACGTAGTGAATTCAATTCACTATATTAGGTTCGACACGGGAGTGTAGCAGCATGTTTGACTTTTTCCGAGGCAACTCAAACAGCCGGCGGGCGAACAACATACAGCCGATGTTCCAGAACGGACAAGCGCAGGATAGGGCGCGGCAGATGCCGCAGCAAGCGCGGCCAATGCAGCAGATGCCACAGCAAGCGCGGCCGATGCAACAGATGCCACAGCAAGCGCGGCCGATGCAACAGATGCCGCAACAAGCGCGGCCAATGCCGCAACAAGCGCGGCCAATGCCGCAACAGGCGCAACAGATGCCGCAACAGGCGCGGCAGATGCCGCAGCAGCAGATGTCCCCGCAGTTCGCCCAGCAACGCGCACAGCAAATGCAGATGAACCCGATGATGAATCGGCAGATGCAACGGCAGCACCAGGCACAGCCGCAGATGCAGCAGCCCGGCAGCATGCAGAGGCAGCAGATGCCGCAGTCGTCGCAGATGCAGATGCCGCCAATGTCACAGATGCCGCCGATGCCGCAAGCTTCGCCAAGGCCATCCCCGCAGCAGGGCAACAACGGCAAGCCCCTGCCGAAGATGACCGCGGGCGGGATGGAGAATCCCTTCAGCACGCCCCTGCCCGACGGCGTGAGGCTTGTGCCGATGGACGAGAACACCATGCGCAACATAGCGTCGATCGGGCTGGAGGCCAAGGAAGGCGAAGTAACGCCCGCGCCTATGATACCGATGGTTCCGCAGGCGGAGGACGCGGTTGCGGAGCCTGTGATAAACGGCGCCCAGCAGCCCCTCGCGCCGTTTATTCAGAACGAGCGCAACGGCGCGATATTCTATGGCCGCCTGACAGAGAAGGCCCCGCGTGACGAATACCGCGGCTATCTGGAGAGCATAGCCCAAAACTGCAAGGCGCGTCGCGAGAAGCTTGACGCGCTGTATACGAACAGGCACGGCGCGGCCATGGTGCCGGCCGAAACGGGCATAGAAAGCCCGCCCGCGTTCAACACCGGCCTGCGCTCCGCAATAATACACGAGACAACAGCGATCAGGGAGCTGTGCGGCTTGTATGAATCCACCGCCGACACCGCCTTGGCCAAGCAGATAAGCAGCCAGATCTACAGCAAGACCAGCGACGTTGCCATGCTGAACATGATGCTGGCCAACGCCAGCTCGTAATAAAGAAAGGGCGCATATTCTGCGCCCTGCTTTGTTGTGTTGCCGATATTTTGCTTAGCTCACTACATCTTCGGTGTGCTTGCGCCGCGGGATGCTGCCGTTGATGCCGGCCAGGAATTCCGGGCGTTGCGGCGGGGCGAAGATGTCCATGGGGAAGTCCAGCCGGTCGAAGAAGTCGCACGGGTTGGTTGGGTCGTGGCCTTCGCACTCGCGGGGGATGGAGAAGCCGCGGGACTCAACCTTGAGGTTCACAATGCGGAACAGCTGGATGATGGTGAACAGGCCGATGGTTACGGCTACGTCCTTAGGCCTGCGCGGATCTTCGGGCTTGTGGCAGTGGTTGTAGCGGATATCGGCGGCAAGCGCGACGGCCTTCGCCTCCACCCACACAAACGGTTCAGCCGCGTTAAACGTCGAAGCGTCGCTGTGGCTCAGCATGTGCTTGAACAGGTCTGTGCCTGTCGTGACCTCAGGCCCCACTGATCCGAACAGTGTAACCTTCTTGTTAAAGAGCGAGTTGGCCTTGATGCACACGATGATGTCGCCGTCGGCCTCGCGGAAGATCAGCACATATTCGAACACAAACTTGATGTCAACATCCCAGAAGCCGTTCTTGAACGGATTTGGCTTCTTGTCTACGATGATGATCTTCTTGATGCGGAGATTGTCGATGGACACCGAAGCCGCATCTTTTGGCGGAACGATGATGTCGCCTTCCTTGATCGGCTCGCAGTCGATATACACCGGCTCTGCGGCGCGTGCGGGGCCGAGTTCGTTTACGGTGAGGCAGTCCTGCTGTCTGCAATGTAACATCATACTATACTTAGCTGAAGAAGTAGAAGTCGAATGTGTTGCTGCTTGGATTAGCAACGATCTTGTAGATGATGCTCCGTGCAACCGCATTTTTTGTCTGCGCACTGCTGTCCGACTGCAAGATATCAAGCAGGCCGCGGATTTTGCGCTCGGCTGTCTTGTTGCCGCCGGTGTGCGAAGGCTCAACTTGCAGGGAGCTTTTGAGACGCTCTATTTCTGACGAGATGTTCGCCTTATTGTGCTTGTACTCGTCTATCGTGTCAATGCCTTGCAAGAAGGCTTGCTTGGCTCTCTCGAGAGCCTTCTCCAGCCGGTCTATGCTCGATTTTGCGTTGTTCTCAAGCTCTCTGCTCCGGCTTTCGGTTTTTGTGTAGAGTATGTTCTCGGCAGGCAGGTTGGTTAAGTATTCCAGCACAATGGATTCCATTGTGGAGACCTTAATGCTGTGGTTGTTGGTGCACGACGCGTTGCTATACCTTCCGCACCTGCAGCGGTCTGACATTCCGCGGTATCCCTTCGCATAAACGTATGTCGTGCCGCATACCGGGCAACGGATCAGCCCGGCCAGCCAATGCGAACATGCCGCGCTGTCGCGTACCTTATGTACCTTCGTTTTCTTGCGCTCGTTTATCAAGCTCTGCACTTTTTCGAATGTTGCCTCGTCTATGATAGGTTCGTGATCGGCTCTCATATAGATGGTATCTCCGTCACATGTCCACGACACATAACCCTTGTAAATAGGGTTTGTAAGAATTCTCAATATTCCGCGCCTGTCAAAGGGATTGCCGCGCTTTGCCCGATGCCCCATATCGTTCAAGGTCTTGGCCATTGCATACATTGAGCCACCGCCGGCATATTCGTTGAATATCCAGTGGACGAGCCGAGATTCTTCTTCGTGAATGATAAGCGGCTTGTTCTTCTCTTTTCGTACATAACCAAGGGGAGCGCATGATATGTACATGCCGCGGGAAACCTTTTCCTTCATGCCGCGCTTAACGTTTTCGGATAGTTCAATCGAGTATCGTTCGTCCATTACAGCATACAGAGCGTTCATGAGTATGTCGGTTTTATAGTCGACAGACGGCTGGGTTATGCTGATAACCTCGATGCCTTCGCGGTGGAGCATGTTGCGGTAGACTATGCTTTCCTCGTGGTTGCGGGCAAAACGTGAGGTGTTGTAGATCAGTATGGCTTGAAACGCTTTCTTCGCGGCATCGGCTATCATGCGCTTGAATGCGGGACGCTTGTCAGCCTTACGCCCCGATATGCCCTCATCGGAATAGATCTCCGAAAGCACAAGGTTGTGCCTGTGCGCATAGTCCCGAATGAGCTTTAGCTGGC
>WRAA01000116.1 GCA_009780445.1 Defluviitaleaceae bacterium | reverse complement strand
CTTGTGGAAGGTATGCAGTTCGACCGCGGCTACCTTTCGGCCTACATGGCCACTGATATGGACAAGATGGTGGCCAACCTCGACAATCCATACATCCTCATCACCGACAAAAAGATCAGCAACATCCAGGACATCCTGCCGATTCTCGAGCAGATCGTGCAGACCGGCAACAAGCTGCTTATCATCGCCGAGGACGTGGAGGGCGAAGCCCTTGCCACCATCATCGTTAACAAGCTGCGCGGAACGTTCTCCTGCGTGGCAGTGAAGGCACCCGGCTTTGGCGACAGACGCAAGGCAATGCTTGAGGATATCGCAATCCTTACAGGCGGCCGCGTGATCTCCGAAGAAGTTGGGCTGGAGCTTAAAGAAGCCGCCCTCACCGACCTTGGCCGCGCAAAGACCGTCAAGATCGAGAAGGAGAACACCATCATCATCGACGGCGCGGGCGACAAGCAAGCCATCGACGGCAGAGTTTCGCAGATCAAGATGCAGATCGACGACACATCCTCCGAGTTTGACAAGGAGAAGCTGCAGGAACGCCTTGCCAAGCTTTCCGGCGGCGTAGCCGTCATCAAGGTGGGCGCGCCCACGGAGACCGAACTCAAGGAGAAGAAGCTGCGCATGGAGGACGCTCTCGCGGCGACCCGCGCGGCTGTGGAGGAAGGCATCGTGTCCGGCGGCGGATCCTGCTTCGTACACGCTATCGCGGCTGTGCGCAAGGCCACCGATCCCCTCACCGGCGACGAAAAGACAGGCGCCAACATCATCATCAAGGCTCTGGAGGCTCCTATCCGCCAAATCTCCGAGAACGCCGGCTTCGACGGTTCCATCGTATTCAACAAGATTCTGGAATCCAAGGCCGGCACAGGCTTTAACGCTCTGACAGAAGAATACGTCAACATGATAGACGCGGGAATTATCGACCCTACAAAGGTTGTGCGCTCCACGCTCCAACACTCCACATCGGTTGCCTCCTCCCTGCTCACCACCGAGGCTATCGTAACGGACATCAAGGAAGAAGCACCACCCGCAATGCCGGGCGGCGGCATGGGCATGATGTAACCCTGCCCCGCTCCGCAGCAAAAAACGAGAGAAGGCAGCAGCCGTCTCTCGTTTTTTGTTGTCTCTAGGTCTTAGCAAAACTCTATCCCGACAGGCGCGGCGGCCGTGTCGATTATGGCGTACTTGGGCTTGCCGCCGTGCGGCGCGAGTACTGCGCCGGGGTTCAGGAAGGTCGCGCCGGCGTATTCGAAGGATTCGGCGCGGTGCGTGTGGCCGAAGAGGCAGAGATCTGCCCCGGCCTCCTGCGCGGCATAGCATAAACGGTCGAAAGACGTTTTTACGTTGTAGTGGTGTCCGTGGGCGGCTAGGACCGTTGTGCCGCCTATGCCGAACACCAGCTTTTCGGGTGCGCCCGGGCAGTCGTCGCAGTTTCCCGCAACGGCGTAGAGGGCGATATGCGGAAATTCACGCGCAGCCTCCACGATATCCGCATAACCGTCTCCCAAGTGGACAACGCCGCCGACATGCCCCGCGTGTCTGCGCAGGATCCCCCGCACGCTCACAATGTCTCCGTGTGAATCGCTCATGACCAGTATCTTCATGTCAGCAGTTCCCTCATCTTGCGCAGTGCCAACGCCCTGTGGCTCACGGCGTTCTTTTCGTCCCGGCTGGCCTGGCCGAATGTCTTGCCAAGGCTCGGCACGAAGAACACCGGGTCGTAGCCGAAGCCGCCGCCGCCCGTCGGCACCTCCGCGATAAAACCTTCGCAGACCCCGCGGGCAGTGACCACCGCGCCGCGCGGGTACGCCACGGCGATCACGCACGTAAAACGAGCCGTGCGCCGCGCCGTGGGGATGTCCCGCAGCAGGTCCATGATGTGGCGGTTGCGGATTTCGTAGGGCGTGTCCCTGCCCATGAAGAAGGCGGACTCCACGCCGGGCATCCCGCCCAGAAAGTCTATCTCCAGCCCTGAATCATCCGCCAGCACAGGCACCCCCGCCAGCCGCGTTATCTCCAGAGCCTTCTTGCGCGCGTTACCCTCGAATGTGCCTGTGTCCTCCGCAACATCCGGTATGGCGGCGAGCAAACCCAGCTCCAGCGCGTCGCCCAGGCACAGCACGTCAAAGCCGGAGTCCGCCATAATGTCGCGGATCTCCGGCAGTTTGCCCCTGTTGGTCGTCGCCGCCAGCAGCCGCGTTCTTGGCGAACCCATCTTAGAACTCGGGCTCGATCAGCCCATATTCTCCGCCCGACTGCCTGTACACCACGTTTACCTCGTCGGTGGATGCGTTCTTGAACACATAGAAGCTGTGCCCGATCAGTTCCATCTCGATAACGGCCTCTTCCGCGTCCATAGGCTTGAGCGCGAAGCGTTTTGTGCGGTTGATCAGAACCGGCTGTTCTTCGGCCTCTGCCTGGGCGGCGAAGGCCACGTCATATTCGGCCTTGAAGCGGCTGTCGCGCTTTTTCTTAGACTGCAAACGCCCCTTGTACTTCTCCATCTGCTTCTGCAAGATGTCCACAACCGCGTCCACGGCGGACATCAGATCTTCGTGCTTGGTCTGCGCCCGCAGGTTGCGGCCGTTTAAGGGAATGGTAACTTCCACGATGTTCACGTTCTTCACAAGTGTGAGCAGTACGCGTGCCACGCTGTCCGCCGGTACTACGCGCTCCAGCTTGCCCAGTTTTTCCTCCACCTTGGCCTTCAGGCCGTCCGTCACATTGATCTGCTTGCCGATGTACTCATAGCGCATGTTTATCCCTCTTTCGTCGTTAGTATATCTCATTCGCGCGGGAATGTTCTCCCAAGGCGAAGTTGATTCGTGGTGTGTCCTCGATCTCGACGCTTGCCACCTCGATGGTTATCGCGCCGCCCATGGCATAGTCGCGCCCGCCGCGGGAGCTGTAGCACAGGCGTTCCGGCACAAAAACATATCCCTGCGGCAGGAGCATCGCGCTGATCATGCCTTCCACGGTGTTTGCAAGCTCCACATAGATACCGTGCTTCGTCACGCCGCTGATGATTCCGTCGAAGGTTTGGCCAACCTTGTCCAGCATGTACTGCGCCTTCTTCAGCGCGGCCACATCACGCTCGCAGGCTTCGGCGCGGCGTTCGCTTGCGGAACAGTCGGCGCAGAGCTTTTCCAGCCCCCTGCCGCCGCGTGCCTGCTTGCCGCCAAGCGTCGCCTTGATTGCGCGGTGAATGGTCAGATCAGGATAGCGGCGTATCGGCGAAGTGAAGTGCGTGTAAAACTTGGACGCAAGGCCGAAGTGGCCGATATTCTCCGCGGTGTAACGCGCCTGGCGCATACTGCGCAGCACCATGCGACTGATGAGCGGATGCTCCGGGGTGTCCGCGGCCTTGCCCAGCAAGTTGGACACCGCGCGCGGGCTGACTGTGCGCGGCGCGTCCTGCCCCCGCCCCTTCGATGTCTTGATGCTGTGGCCGAAGCCGCGCAGGAAGTCGTTAAGCCCGCGGATGTCCTCCTCGTTTGGCTCTTCGTGGGTGCGGTAGACAAACGGCACGTCGCGCCAGGCATATTCCTCGGCCACGGTTTCGTTGGCCGCGATCATACATTCTTCGATAATACCCGTAGCCGCGCTGCGCACGCGGGCGGTTATGCTTGTGGGGCGGCCTTGCGCGTCCAAGGCGATCTTCGCCTCGGGAAAGCCGAACTCGATACTGCCCCGCGCAAGACGCTTGCGCCGCAGCACGCCCGCAAGCTCCGCCATTTCGCGCAGCATCGGCACAAACTCGGCGTACTGCGCAGTTGCCGCGCAATCCTCTCCGTGCGTCAGAATATCGTCCACAACGCCGTAGCTGATGGCGCGGTCGATGTGGATCACGCTCTCGGCAATGGTGTGTGCCACAACCTTGCCGCTGCCGTCAATGTCCATGATACAGCTTAGCGCGAGCCTGTCCGTTCCCGCGTTCAGCGAACATATTCCATTGCTTAACACCGGCGGCAGCATGGGTATCACGCGGTCGGCAAGGTACACCGACGTGCCGCGTTCCCGCGCCGTGCGGTCTATGGCACAGCCCCGCCGCACATAGTGCGCAACGTCGGCGATATGCACACCCAGGCGAAAGCTTCCGTCGCCCAAACGCTCCAGCGTAACGGCGTCGTCTACGTCCTTTGTGTCCTCGCCGTCAATTGTGATGGTGCGGCTTCCCCGCAGATCCACACGCCCCCGCGCGTCGGCCTCGTCCATTACGGAGGACACGGCCGCGGCCTCCGCCAGCGTCTCGTCGTTCCACTCATGCGGTATGCCGTGCATCCGCACAATGGCCAAGACGTCCACCCCGGGCGCGTCCGCGCGGCCAAGCACCTCCCGCACAACCGCCCTGCGCGGCGATACGCTCGCCATTACCATGTCGCCGTCCAGCGCACCACGCGCGTCCGCCGCGGCCACTTCCAGCCGCCCGCCGAAGCGCGTGTCCTGCGGCACAAACATCCCGCCGCGCATCACGCCCGCCACGCTGTCATAACCCTTCTTGACAACGCGCACGATCACGCCCTCCGCGCGTCTGCCCGATCCGTCCGCCGTAGTCACCTTGCACAGCACGCTGTCCTTGTGCGCCGCCGCGCCCAGGCCGCCGGCCGGCACAAATATGTCGCCCATACGCGCGGACAGCTCCGCGTCCTCCAGCACCACAAACGCATAACCGTGGCGCGTGGCGCACAGCGTTCCGGCGTACAGCCCAAGGCTCTTGGGCAGGCCGATACACCCGTTGCCACCGGCCGAAATGTCGCCGTCGCGCACCATCCGCGTTATCACATTGTTAAACTCGCCGCGCTCCTGCCTCGGCACGCCCATCAGGCCGGCCAGGGCCTTCGGCTTCACCGGCCTATAGGCCTTGTCCGCCACAACCTTCAGCACCTTCGCCCTCTGCGCGGCATAATTCTTGCTATCCAACTTCAAATCTTCTGTGTTCCTCCTTGGTATGATAGACCCTTTCGAAAGAGGTCTAATACAAAAAAAGGGGGCGTACATCCCCCTTGGTTGTGAAAGCTATGCAAGCAGACCGAGAACCATCGAGAGCGCGAAGAACAACGCCCCGCCAAGCTTCGTGTACTTCTCCAGCTTGCCTTCCAGCGTATTGCTCTTGTTCTTGTCGTAGAAGCTGCCGCCCGAACTTCCGGTCGCCGCGCCGCCCGCAAGACCCGCGCCAAGACCTGCCTGACGCTTCTTCTGCATCAGCACTATCACAATCAAGCCTACGCACAGCACAATGTAGACAATTGCCAACGGAATAAACAGTGGACTCATGTACGCGTTACCTCCAAGATCTAGTATTCTGCAACGATTGTACCACAGAACACACGCACACGCAAGCAATTTTTTCAAACACGCGCGGCGGCGGGCATATTGCGTGTTAGCCAAACTTCTCGCGCATGGTCTTGAGGATGCGTTTTTCAAGGCGGGATATCTGAACCTGGGATACACCAATCTCCTTGGCGATCTCGCTCTGCGTTTTGTCGTGGAAGTAGCGCATGTAGACGATCTGCTGCTCCTTGGGCTTTAGCTGGGCGATAACCTGGCGTATGGCGATGTTGTCGTCGATACTGCTGCCGTCGGCCTCGCGCTCGCAGAGCTTGTCTATCAGCAGGACGGGTTCGCGTTCGCCCTTGTGTACGGTCTGGTAGAGCGATTCAACCTCGCGCCCCGCGTCCATGGCCAGCACAAGCTCTTCGGCATCAACTTCCAAGGCGGCGGCCAGCTCTGTGATGGTGGGCGCGCCGCCGTGTTCCGCCGTCAGCTTCTCCTGGAAATACTTGGCGCGCACGGAAAGTTCCTTCAGGTGCCGCGAAACCTTGATCATGCCGTCGTCCCGCAGGAACCGCTTGATCTCGCCCATGATCATGGGTACGGCATATGTGGAAAACTTAACCTCGTAGCTGGTGTTGAACTTGTAGACGCTCTTGAGCAGGCCGATGGAGCCGATCTGGAAGAGGTCGTCCGCCTCATACCCCCGGTTGAGAAACCGCCGCGCCACGGACCACACAAGCCCCTGATTCTCGGCGATAACGGCTTCCTTCGCGCCCTCGTCGCCGTCCTGCACGCGCTTAATTAGTTGGAGAGTTCTGTCCATCGGCAAACCTCTTTCGCATCACGACCTCTGTGCCACTGCCGGGCGCAGACACAACATCCACTGCGTCCATAAAGGATTCCATAACGGTGAAGCCCATGCCGGACCGCTCTTCGTGCGCCAATGTGGAGTAGAGCGGCTCCCTTGCGCGGCCTAAATCGCTTATGCCCACACCTTCATCGCGCACGCTTATGGTAACTTCGCGCCCGCTAAGGCGCATGTGCATCGTCACCTTGCACGCGCCGCCGTCCCGCCTCGGCGCGCCCGCGCCCTGCGAATATCCGTGCAGAACCGCGTTTGTCACCGCTTCCGACACAGCCATCTTCAGTTCTTGAAGCTCCGACACATCAGGGTTCACCGGCATTACAAACGCCGCCGCGCACACCCGCGCCAGCCCTTCGTTCACAGACACAGCGTCCATCACCAACGTAACCTCGTTTGCCCCCAATTCTTCGCTCATGCTTTTCCCCTCACTTCACGCTGATAATCTTATGTAGCCCGGCCATCTCGAACAGCCGCGCAAG
>WRAA01000115.1 GCA_009780445.1 Defluviitaleaceae bacterium | reverse complement strand
TAAAGCTTGGGATGAACAGGGCGAAGGAAAGTTCGTCGGACGGCTCGATCCTTACGTAGCGCAGCCCCGACGCATCCGTCGCGCCTGTCACCAGCCCGCCGAGCATTGCGGGCACAACATTGTCCGGGTGGCCTTCGATCGAACACGCCATCCGGGCAAGCTCATCCCGCGAACAACCGCCGCCGCACAGCTCGTTGGCCGCCAGGAGCCCGGCCACGATGCAAGCCGCACTGCTGCCAAGGCCGCGCGCCACGGGTATGCTGTCCTTCTGCGTGATCCGCAGATTAGGAGCCGGCTTGCCCATCCGCGCGAACGTCCGGGAGATGGTGGTGTAGATCAGATTGTCCTTCGTGACGGGCATGGAGGCCGATGTGCCGCCTGTAATGTTGATGGACAGCCTGTCGGACTCCTCCGCCGTAAGCTCGTTATAGATGTTCAGAGCCATTCCGGTGCAGTCGAAGCCCGGCCCCATGTTGGCCGTTGTCGCGGGTACGCGTATGGTCATCATAGGAAGTCTTGCCGTGCCGGCGTGAACACATCCAAGACCATGGAGGCTTCGAGGGGCAGCGCGCCGTGGATCACATCTGGCGGAATCGTGATGCTGTCGCCCGGGTTCATGGTGAATACTTCGCCGTCCAGCGTGAACTCCATCTTTCCGCTTTTCACATAGCTGACCTGGTTGTGCGGGTGGCTGTGGTGGGGAAGGTGAACGCCCGCGTCGAAGGTGAACTCCACCAGCATGATGTGGTCGTCATATGCCAGCACGCGGCGGGTTACGCCGGGCAGGGGGTTGGACGTTGTAGCGTTAACATACGAGGTGAACATACTATCACTCACTTTACATAAAATTTTTATGCCTACTTAATCTGTTTACATAAACCGTAATTGACGGTCTGCGTAGCCTGTTCTCAGGCGTTTGTTAATGTCGTCCATGCGGTGGAGCAGGCCGAGTTGTTCACAAGTTGACATAAACGTTGCCCATAACTTCCTGTTGTGCGGGCTGTGGCATTGGTACATATTTCCGTAGCGCGAGGCGTACATCTGCCGCAGGCCGGGGAAGTGGCTGTCGAGGTGGTGGTAGAAGTACTCTCTGTTGCCGGAGCGAAGGCTCACGCCGAAGCTTGGGTAGACGAAGGCCGCGCCGGCGTCCTTGGCACGGTGGAGTATGCCGGTGATGTTCTCCGGCGTGTCGTTGATAAACGGCAGTATCGGCATCATCAGTACGCCGCAGAATATTCCGGCGCAGGCCAGCTGTTCCAGCGCGTCAAAGCGTTCGCTTGAACACGCAACGTCGGGTTCGAGCAGCTTGCAGAGCTTGTCGTCGGCAGTGGTGACGCTGAACATCACCATGGCAGGCGAGTGCGCCTTGATGTCTTGCAGGATGTCCGCATCGCGTGCGGCAAGGGGAGACTTCGTGGCGATGGACACGCCGAAGCCGAAGGCGTTGATCAGCTCCAGCGCATTGCGCGACAGGCGCAGTTCCTGCTCATGCGGGTTGTACGGGTCGCTCATCGCGCCTGTGGCGATCACGCCTGTGCGCACCTTGCGGCGCAGTTCGTTGCGGATGATGCGCAGGGCGTCTGCCTTGGCCTTCACCGTGCCGAAATCGAAATTACGGTAACAATCGCTGCGTGAATCGCAGTAGATACAGCCGTGCGGGCATCCGCGGTAGATGTTCATGTTGTAGTCCACACTAAACCAGTTGTACGAGCCTTGCACCCTTGTGACGATGGTTTTTGCGGGGATCGTCGGAATGTTAATCGCGGGCATGTCAGCCTCCGAAGTTTGCGGAGATGTCTCGATACGCTTCGTTAAAGTGTACCGTTCCGTCGTGTTCCACCCATATTACGGCCGCGCCGAGCCTGTCCGCCAGAGCCAGGCCTTCGTCAAACGGTTTTATGAACAGGGCAGTCGAAAGTATCTCCGCGACCATGATGTCGCTGTGCGCCACGCTTACGGAGGCGAACCTCACGGCCGGCATAAGTGTCGAAGGGTCGATAATGTGGTTGTAGGTAACGCCGCCGACGACAAAGGCGCGTTGGTAGTCTCCGCTTGTTGCCGCCGATACGTCCGTTACGCGCATGGTGTCGATGTTGCCGTCTTGCAGGGGATGGCGCACGCCGATGCTCCAGGGGCGGCCGCCGCTGGCCAACGCATTGCCGATGATCGCGATATCCCCGCCGGCGTCGATCACCGCCGAGACAACGCCGCGTTCGCGGAGTTTGTCGGCGGCGCGCCCTGCGGCAAAACTCTTGGCCACCGCGCCGACATCCAGCGACATATCGGGATCCGCAAGGAACACCGTGCCGGCCTGCTCGTCGATGATCATGTTCTGAATATTTGTGGACAGGGAGGCGGCGCGCAGGGCAGAGTAGGCCGGAACGACGGCTTCGTCCGGGTTTAAGCGGCCGTAGCTGCGGTATTCGTGCCAGATCGAAAGCACTGCGCCCAGGGCGATGTTCAGCGCGCCGCCGGTATCGGCATAGGCTTGCCGCGAAGCCAGCAGCAGCTCGATTATCGCCGGGTCAACGGCCACAGCTTCACGCCCGGCACTGCTGTTCACCGTCCAAAGGTTGTTGATGCCTTCATGCTCGTTGAAGATGTCGAACAGGGCGTGGTAATGTTCGAACAGATCGCGCACGCTGTCAAAGTGTTCGCCAAACTCGGCTCGGGTCTCGGCATAGATCAGAACCTGTATATATGTATCGAACGTGCCGATAAAGCCGGCCTGGAACCTTGTGAGCTGCCCGGAGGTATCGCTTGGTGAACACGCCGACAGCAGCAACAACGCGGCGGATACACAGCCTGCAACCATATTCCTCAAACTTATTCCTCCCAATGAATGTACGGCTCGTATCGGCCATATCCTAATTATAGCACATTACTTTACGCATGGCAATCGGGATATGTGCGCAACAGGAGTGGACAACTTTTCGCAATTATTTTTACGAATAAATACGCTGCCTCACATCCGCATAACTGGATATACGGTATGGATAACCTTTCGTTAACCGTATTTATTCGCAAAAGAAAACTTTTGCGAATAAATACATATCGCCTATCACGCGAAAAAACTTCGTATACCGCTTTAAGTTTTGCGCAATCAGTGGTATAATCTCTATGACGTGATATCATCCGGGAATGATTGGAGATACTTATTGATGACGATGAAGAAGAAGATTCTGCTGCTGGACGGAAACAGCTTGATCAACCGCGCGTTCTACGCCCTGCCCATTCTCACAACTCCGGACGGAACTTACACCAACGCCGTGTACGGCTTCCTGAACATATTCTTCAAGCTGTTTGACGAGGACAAGCCTGACTTTGCCGCGGTGGCCTTCGACCTGCCCGCGCCGACGTTCCGCCACAAGCAGTTTGGCGACTACAAGGGAGACCGCAAGCCCATGCCGCAGGAGCTTCGCCCGCAGATCGGCACCCTCAAGAACCTGCTGGCGCTGATGAATGTCAAGACCTTCGAGATGGAAGGCTTCGAGGCAGACGACCTGCTTGGCACGCTTGCGGCAAAGAGCCTGGGGCTTGGCCTGGCACCCGTGATCGTCTCCGGCGACAGAGACATGCTCCAGCTCTGCACGGACGTTCTGGAGGTTCGTATACCGCGCACCAAGGCCGGCAAGACCGAGGTCGAACGCTACTTCGCGCAGGACGTAAAGGAACGGATCGGCGTTACGCCCACGGAGTATATCGACGTAAAGGCCCTGATGGGAGACGCATCCGACAATATCCCCGGTGTGGCGGGAATCGGCGAAAAGACCGCCGTAAAGCTTGTGCAGGAACACGGAAGCCTGGAGGCCGCCATCCGAGCAAGCAAGGAAAGCACCGCCGCGAAGCCCACCAAGGTCGTGCAGAGCCTTAGAGACAACGAAGAGATCGCCCTGCTTAGCAAGCATCTTGCCACGATCGTCACGGACGCGCCCATAAGCTTCGATCTTGCGGAGACCGGCACGGACGGATTCTACAACGCCGTATCCCGCGCGGAGATCCTGCGGCTGGGTTTTAAGAGCTATTTCGAGCGTTTTGCGACGCACACCCCTGCGCTTGCAAAAGCAGAATCCGCCGCCGGTGATGCTTCCGGCGAAGAAGCCGATGCCGGCTGCACGCTGATAGACACGCCGGAGCAGCTGGAGGCGTTCGCGCGGGAGCTTTCCGCCTCCGACATGGTGGCCTATACGTCTGTGGTCGACGACGACGGCCTTGCCGGCTTCTCGATATCCTGCTCGGCACAAGGCTCCGTGTTTGTGCGTATCTGCGAAAGTCTGCCGCGCGGCCGGGTTCTGGAGATTCTTGCGCCCTTCTTCGCGTCGGAACAGGCCAAGGCTGTGCCAGACTTTAAACGAGAGCTTGGCCTGCTCCGTGGCGCCGGCACAGAATTGCGCGGCGTGCGCTTCGACGCTTCCCTCGCCGCCTATGTGGCCGATTCGTCAAAGGCATCCTACTCCCACGCCGACATCGCCCTTGATATTCTGGGCGAACATGTACGGACTCTGGAGGATGTTCTCGGCAAGGGCAAGGCGCGTAAGAAGCTTGCGGAGGCGGACGCGCAGGAGATCACGCGGGTGGTGTGCAACGAAAGCCGCGTAGTTCTCAAGGCCGCTCCCCTGCTTCGCCGCCAAATGGCGGACAACGGCCAGCAGGAGCTGTACGACGAAATGGAGCTTCCGCTGGCGCGGGTTCTGCACGACATGGAGGTTCACGGCATCCGCGTGAGCAAGGAGGAGCTGGAGAGCTTCGGCAGGAAGCTGGACACCGGCATATCGGAGCTGACCGCCGACATCTACGACCTTGCGGAGGAAGAGTTCAACATCAACTCACCCGCCCAACTCGGCGCGATCCTGTTCGAAAAGCTGGGGCTGAAAGGCTCGAAGAAAACAAAGACCGGATACTCCACGGCCGCGGACGTGCTGGAGAAGCTGGAGGCGAAGCACCCGATAGTCGGCAGGGTGCTGGCCTACCGCACGTATGCCAAGCTGAAGTCTACCTATGTGGACGGCCTGATCCCGCTGATCAACGCGGACACGGGCAAGCTGCACTCCACCTTCAGCCAGACCGTGGCATCCACCGGGCGCATCAGCAGCCACGAACCGAATCTGCAGAACATCCCGGTACGCCTGGAGCTTGGGCGCGAACTCCGCAAGGCCTTCATACCTTCCGGCCCGGAATACGTATTCCTGGACGGCGACTACAACCAGATAGAGCTGCGCGTGCTTGCGCACCTCTCGGGCGACGAAACCTTGATACAGGCGTTTAACGAAGATCAGGACATCCACCGCCTCACAGCGTCACAGGTGTTTAACACCCACTTCGACCTCGTTACACCCGGCCAGCGCAGCGCGGCCAAGGCCGTGAACTTCGGCATTGTGTACGGAATGGGCGCGTACAGCCTGTCGCAGGATCTCAAGATATCGGTCAAGGAGGCTGAAAGCTATATCGCGGGATACTTCGCGCGGTATCCGCGGGTGAAGGTGTTTATGGACGCGGCTGTGGAGACGGCGCGGGAACGCGGCTTTGCGGCCACCCTCTTCGGAAGGCGCAGACCGATCCCGGAGCTTAACTCCCCCAACTTCAACCAACGCGCCTTCGGCGAACGCGCCGCCATGAACATGCCGATACAGGGCACCGCCGCGGACATCATCAAGATCGCCATGGTGCGCGTACACAAAAGCCTTACGGAACGCGGACTGCGCTCGCGCTTGATACTCCAGGTTCACGATGAACTCCTGCTGGAGGCTCATCGCGACGAGCTGGATGAAGTACGCGGCATCCTGCGGCAGGAGATGGAAGGCAGCGCACAGATGGCCGTGCCGCTTGTGTGCAGCTTCCACACGGGAGAGTCGTGGTATGACGCGAAGTAGCGGTAGGGTCAAGATATTGGGGATCACCGGCAATTCGGGCGCGGGCAAGTCAGCGGTGTCCGGGATCTGCGCGGAGCTTGGCGCGTATGTGCTAAACGCAGACACGATAAATCACGATAACATGACGGCCGGCAGACCGGCATACTATGAGATATGCGAAACCTTCGGCACGGAGATACTGGACGAGGACCAAGCCGTGGACAGGCGCAGGCTCGGCGGCAAGGTTTTTGCCGATAAGGCTCTGCTGGCAAGGCTTGTGGACATTACGCACAAGCACGTTGTTGCGGAGATTTTGCGGCGGACGGCGCAGGTTGCCGCGTCGCCCGGCGAATATGGTTTTGTCGTGATCGACGCGCCGCTGCTTGTGGAGGCCGGGTTGCATACCCACTGCGACGAGGTATGGCTGGTGACTGCCGACGATGAAACACGCCGCAGCCGCATACGCGCCCGCGACAACATCGGCGACGACCAGATAACAAACCGCTTCGCATCGGCAACGCCCGAACACGAACTTAAGCGGTATGCCCACGAAGTTATCGACAACAACTACAGCGGCATCAAAGAACTAAGGAACCATATCAGCAAACTGATTGCCAAACGGGGTATCTTATGAAATTACTGAAAACGGCGGCTGTTGCCGTCGGTCTTGCCGCACTGATAACTGTGGGCGCGGCGGCGGCCGTGCTGACGGTGTTTCCGCTTCGCCACGCGGAGCTGATCGAGAAGCACGCCGAAATCAACGGGCTGGATCCCGTGCTGATAGCGGCGGTGATCCACGCCGAAAGCAAG
>WRAA01000114.1 GCA_009780445.1 Defluviitaleaceae bacterium | reverse complement strand
CACCAGCGATAAATACGATCGTATTCCCACGTCATTCAACTCCCACGTCTTGGCTACTCGATTATCCTTCTATAGTTATAACACAAAGTATTCACCGGTTCAACGCATATTTTGCGCGGCGGCATAATATATTTTTGTATAAGCGAGTAGGGGGGAACAAATTTGGGACATGAACTTATCAAGGAGAAGATCGTGCTGGAGCAGAAGCTTGGGCGCAGTACAACCCAGGTTCTGCTGGAGGGCGACATAATAGTGCCTGACGTAAAGCCCGACATGTCGGTGATATTGCAGAGCGACGCAAAGGTGTGCATAGACAAGTTCGACGTAAACGCCGACAGGGTAAGCTTTATGGGCAGGCTGGAGATTTCCGTGCTGTACCTTGGGCGCGGCGCGTCGAAACCTGTACATAGCATGAGCCTAAGCACGTCTATCGACGACTTCATCAACATCGACGGTGTGAACCGCGACATGTGGGTGGAGGTCACGGCGGAGCTGACAAATGTGGACTACAAGATGGTCAACGACCGCAAGATCAGCTACCGCGCGGTGGCGGACGTAAGCATCAACTGCGAGCGCACCGAAGAACACGAAGTCGTGGTGGACATCAGCGGCATACCGGCCAACCAGCTTCTAAAGACCGGCCTGGCGATCAACCGCCGCGTGGAAAACCGCGTAGACCGTTTAAACATTCGCGAGACCTTCGGCATACCCGCGGGCAAGCCGAATATCGGCGGGATACTGCAAACCTATGCGGCTCTTGGGCGGCAGGACGTGCGCGTGAGCGGCGGCCGGGTTACGGTGAACGGCGAGCTTGTGGTGACGACACTGTACTGCGAGCAGGAGGAAGGCCGCCTTATCGAGATTATCGAGAACGAGCTGCCCTTTTCAAGCGTGCTGGAAGTGGACGCGGCGCGGGAGGATATGGTGGCCGACGTATCCCTCTCCGTGCAGAACATTCACACGCAGGTCGCCACTGACGCAGACGGCGAGGACCGCGTGATCGACGTGGACATCACCCTGGGCGTGGTGGCCAAGGTGCATTCCGTGGAGAATCTGGATGTGCTGGAGGACGCGTACTGCATCGACATGGATCTCGACATCTCGAAAACGCCCATCAAGTACCCGCGCCTTGTCAGCCGCAACAAGAACCAATGCCCCTTCAAGGAAGTGGTGCAGCTGCCGGCCGACGCGCCGCCGATGCTCTCGATCCTGCGGGTAAGCGGCAAGCCCACCGTCGACGAGTGCAAGGTGCTTGACGACAAGGTTGTCGTGGAAGGTATTATCGAGGCCGACATCCTCTACGTCGCGGAGAACGACGACATCCCGCTGTTTTCGCACAAGACAGTCCTGCCGTTTCGCCAGCTGATTGACACCAAGGGCAGTACGCCGGGCATGGCGATCGTGATGGATCTCTCCAACGACCACGTGGGCTTCAACATGCTAAGCACGTCGGAGGTGGAGCTGCGCTTCCTGCTCTCCTTCGGCATACAGGTTGTGGATGAACGGCAGTGCAACATGATCACGGACATCGGCTTCGCGGATATCGAGCCGGCGCGGCTTGGCTCCATGGCCAGCATGGTGCTGTACGTCGTCCAGCGCGGAGACAGCCTCTGGGATATCGCAAAGCGGTACAACACCTCCATCGACGGCCTGATCAAGCTGAACGAGCTGGAGAACCCCAAGGGGCTGGAGCAAGGCCAGAAACTCCTGCTTCTGCGGTAACAATTAACGAAATCCCTTTAGAACCTGATTTAGCTGTAATAACGATGTACACCAAAATATGTTACTCCGGCAGTAAACCGATTTAGGGAACAGAACGCCGCTCGGCTGAGCGGCGTTCTGTATTTGGCGGGATTTCGCTCCCTAAAACTATATGCCCGTAAAAGATGTCCCGCTTTGAATGAGCATCTTGAACAGAACGTCGCTCTTGAGGGTGTATTCTGGCTTTGTGCCTTTGCGTAGTTTTCCTGCCATAGGCCACCCTATTGCTTGCCGTAGGTTAGAAATTATTTTGTGAACTTGCGCAGTTCGTCGCGCAGCAGGGTTGTGCGCAGCTTTATGAAGGTGCCTTTCACGCCCATGGAGTGGGATTCCAGCAGGCCGGCGGATTCCAGCTTGCGAAGCGCGTTGACGATGGCTGATCGCGTGGCCCCGCTTTCGGCCGCGATCCTGGACGCGACGATGCTGCCTTCGTCCGCGCTAAGGCGGCGAAAGACCTCCGCGGCGGCCTCCAGTTCGGAATAGCTTAACGTGCCCAGAGCCGCCCTCACGGCGGAGGCGTCCTTCATCTCCAGCGCGTCGCGCTCGTTGACGATGGCGCGGATGTTTGCGGAAAGCATGGACGCCGCGGCCTCGCCTATCATCAGCTCTTCGGGCGAAAACTCGTCTCCGCGTATGGCCACAAGCACGCCAAGCCGCCCGCCGCCCGCGATTATCGGCACAACAAGAGCCGGCCTGCCCAACACCAAGGTGTTCAGGCTGACCTGTATCACAGAAGCCGCGGCCGCGCGGATCTCGCGCACTTCATCGGGGCTGGGCGTGCCGCCGTCACAGAGCTGTGCGGCGGCGGCACCCTCCGCCGATTCTTGGAACACGAAGGAATCCGCGCCGGTGTGCCGGCTTACAAGGGTGTTTATCCCCCGCACGGCCTCGCCGAAACTGCGGAAGCGCGCAAGGGAAGTATAGGTGCTGTCAACAAACTCCAACAGCCTATTCATCGCCGTCAGCTTCCTGCTTCTCCTCAGAATAGCCGCATTTCTCGCCTGTACACACGATACGCACCGGCTTCCTTCCTTTTTCGATCAGCACGCTCCGGCACTTGGGGCACTTCATGCCGGTGGGTTTGTTCCACGACAGGAAGGCGCACTCGGGGTTGTTTTCGCAGCCGAAGTACTTCCGGCCGTTTTTGGACTTCTTGATCAGCACCTTGGAGCCGCACTCGGGGCAGTCCACGCCGGCTTCCTCGAAGAAGGGTTTTGTGTAGCGGCAGTCCGGGAAGCCGGGGCAGGCCAGGAACTTGCCGAACCGCCCGTACTTGATCACCAGGTAACGGCCGCAGTCCTCGCAGAGATGCTCCGTTACCTCGTCCTTGATCTCAACTTCGCCCACCCTGGCCTCGGCAAGCTCGATCTTTTCGCGAAAGCCCGGGTAGAACCGGCGGATGACCTCCTTCCAGAACAACCCGCCGTCCTCCACCTTGTCCAGATCCTCTTCCATCTTGGCGGTGAAGTCGATGTCTACGATGTCCTCGAAATTGTTCTTCATGATGTCGTTGACGATCTCGCCAAGCTCCGTGGGGTAGAACACCTTGTCCTGCTTGGCCACGTACCTGCGCTTTACAATGGTGGAGATTGTTGCGGCGTAGGTGGATGGGCGGCCGATGTCCAGATCCTCCATGGTCTTGACTAGCAGTGCCTCGGAGTACCTTGGCGGCGGCTGTGTGAAGTGCTGGTGGGCGTTAACGGCGGAGGGCTTTAGAACCTCGCCGGCGGTCAGTTCGGGGATCTTGGCGGGGGACTGCTCGTCGTCATCCAGCCGCGAATACACGCGCAGGAAGCCGTCGAAGCGCAGGAGGGAGCCGCTTGCGCGGAACACATAACCCTTGGCCTCGATATTCGCGCTCACCGTGTCGAACACGGCGGGTTTCATCTGGCTTGCGACGAAGCGTTCCCAGATCAGCTTGTAGAGCTTGAAGCACTCCGCGCTGAGGTGCGGTTTCAGGTCGGCGGGCGTAAGCTCTACGTCCGTCGGGCGGATAGCCTCGTGCGCGTCCTGGCTTGCGCGTTTGGACTTGTGTTCGACCTTGGTCTCGTTGGCGTATTCCGCGCCGTAGTTGTTCAGCACAAATGCTTTTAAGTTCTCGAAACCTTCGTCGGAGATGCGTGTGGAGTCGGTTCTCATGTATGTTATCAGACCCTGCACGCCGCTGCCCGTCTCCACGCCTTCGTAGAGCATCTGCGCCGCCATCATGGTCTTTTGCGTGGCATAACCCAGGTACTTCGATGCTTCCTGCTGTAGTGTTGATGTGATAAACGCGGCGGGCGGCTTGCGCGTGCGTGTACCCTTCTTTACGTCGGCCACCTTGAACTTCGCGCCCTTTAGCTTGGCCAGTACTTCGTCGCACTGCTCCTTGGTGTGAAGCTCTGCCTTGCCGGAGGCGTCACCCGCAAACTTCGCCGCAAAGGCGGCCTTGCCCGCGCCGAACAAAGCCTCGATGCTCCAGTATTCCACGGGAACGAAGCTCTCCACTTCCTCTTCCCTGTCGCAGATCATTTTCAGCGCGACAGACTGCACACGCCCCGCGCTTAACCCCTTCTTAACCTTCTTCCACAACAGCGGGCTGATCTTGTAGCCCACGATGCGATCCAGCCCGCGCCGCGCCTGCTGTGCGTCCACAAGGTTCATGTCGATCTTCCGCGCTTCCTTCACGGCCTTGGTCACGGCCTTCTTGGTGATCTCGTTGAAGGTGATGCGCGTGGTCTTGTCCTCGTCCAGATTCAGCGCGCTCATAAGGTGCCAGCTGATGGCCTCGCCCTCGCGGTCCGGATCCGTCGCAAGGTATACTATGTCGGAATTCTTGGCTTCCTTGCGCAGCTTCGCCAGAAGCTTGCCCTTGCCGCGGATGGTGATGTACTTGGGGTCATAGTCCTCATCCACATCAATGCCCAGCTGGGACTTCGGCAGGTCCCGCACATGGCCTACGCAAGCCTCTATCTTATACCCGCTTCCCAGAAACTTCTTCAGCGTCTTGGCCTTCGCGGGCGATTCTACTATTACAAGCTTTCTCTTCATGGCCTCTCCTGCTCAACTTCTTGCCACATACCGCAGACCGGGCAGTTTTTCCACAAGCCCCTTCATCTCCAGCATCACAAGGATATGGTTTAGTGTATGCGCGGCCAGCCCTGTTGTCTCGGCTATGTGGTCGAACCCCGCTTCGTGCGTATTGCTGATACATTCGAAAACGATTAGTTCATGCTCGTCAAGCCCGGATGTATCGGGCGCGGACAGCCTGCCGAAGCGGCTTTCCGAAGCGGTAGGCCTTTCCACGCGCAGTTCCGACAGGATATCGTCGGCACAGGTGGCCACGGCCGCGCCTTCCTTGATAAGCATGTTGGTGCCTTCGCTAAGCTTCGAGAGCGCGTTGCCGGGCACCGCAAAGACCTCGCGCCCCTGGTCCAGAGCCTGCCCCACGGTTATCAGCGTGCCGCTCTTAAATCCCGCTTCCACAACCACCAGGGCTTGGCACAGCCCGCTTATTATTCTGTTTCGCGCGGGAAAATATGCGGGAAGCGGCTTCGTGCCGGGCGGATATGCCGAGATCAGGCAGCCTAAAGCCGCCATGTCCTCCATCAGCATGTGGTTCTCCGCGGGATAACATACGTCCACGCCACAGCCCAGCACGCCTATCGTGGAGCCGCCGGCCTGCAGCGCGCCCCGGTGCGCCACGCTGTCAATGCCGCGCGCAAAACCGCTTACGACCACGACACCCGCGGCGGCAAGCTCGTTCGCCAGCTTGTACGCAACGCTCCTGCCGTACTCACTGCACCTGCGCGAGCCCACAATGGCGACCTTCACCGCGTCGTCGTCCGGCAGCCGTCCCTTCACAAACAGGCCGAACGGCGGCTTGTCGATCTCTTTCAGCAAGGCGGGATAAGCT
The DNA here is from genome assembly GCA_009780445.1 of Defluviitaleaceae bacterium. Taxonomy (GTDB): domain Bacteria; phylum Bacillota; class Clostridia; order Lachnospirales; family WRAA01; genus WRAA01. The sequence goes on along the minus strand of WRAA01000114.1, from coordinate 1,009 downwards.
TCGTCAAAACGCGACACAAACGATGCGCCGGCACGCCGCAGCATATCCGAACATTCCGCCAAATACTCGTCATTAGCACTATCTACTATATTTTTAATGTTGTCGTTTGTCAAGCCTTCAATTTTAGCAAGATCGCGGCTGCTTGCCCCAAACACGCTCCGGGCGTCCTTGAACACGCCCAAGATCCGCTCTATCTTGCCGTCGCCAATGCCGCTGAGGCTGTGTAGCCACAGGTTGTAGTTCTGTCCGCTTATCGTAATCACGCCCACAAAGTTTTCCACCAATATAGCACATACGTTTAAGTTTGTCGAGTGTGTCCTATAATTTCGCACTTGACTAATTCTGGTGATGTGTTACAATGGTAACAGATACTTCGGGGCAGGGTGAGAACCCCTACCGGCGGTATAGCTGTTCAGGTTTTCAACCGGAACAGCTATAACAGTCCGCGAGCGGGATGCTGTAGTGAATCTACTAGAATGCTACCGTTGATTTGGTGAAACTCCAAAACCGACAGTGATGAAGGCGCGGCCTTCTAAGTCTGGATGAGAGAAGTCATACACGCCGGCGGCACTTATCGCGCGTGGTGTCTATGTGCAAGCCCTTGGGTATTATTGGGCTTTTTTGTTTGCGCTTCGCAGGCAGTACAAGACCTCTTGCACAACCGTCAAACGCCATCTTTGCGGTCAGTTTTCCGTTATGCGTCGTCGCTTCCTTCTAACGAACCCTGTGGGTTCGCGGCGTCGTCAGCTCCTAGCCTAACGAAAAACTGACGCGCAAATCTGGCATTTGCCGGTTGTGCAAGAGGTCTGGCCAATAATATTTCGCAGAGGAGAATACCCATGAACCATGCCATCGCGCCAAAGGGCGCACTGACAACCTACAAGCTGGTGAACATCGCCGTGCTTAGCCTGCTATCACTGATGATGAAGTTTCTGTACCTTACGCTGCCCATCTTCCCGGCGTTTCTGGAGCTGGACATCAGCGATCTGCCGGCTCTTGTCGGCACGAT
>WRAA01000113.1 GCA_009780445.1 Defluviitaleaceae bacterium | reverse complement strand
GCTGCCTTCGCGCACCTTGCCCAGAAGCTCCCCCGGCGCGCCCTTCCTTCCCTTCACAACAGATACCACATCCGTCTCCATTATACGCCCGGAGCGTATGTTCATCATCTGCTTTGTGTCCACGTCCACGATACCGTGGCCAAGTGCGGCGAACCTGTTGGTGCGTGGGTTGTAATACGTCACGGTGCCGATTCCCTTTGTGTCGTCGCGTATCCATACGCCGATGCTTCTCTCGTTCGTCCTCGAGTGTACGTGCGGGCGTATCGTCGCGTCGAAGTATTCTTCCCGCCGGCGCACACGAAGCGAGAGATCCCCCGCGGACTCCCTTATGATGTCCATGAACTGAACCTTGTTGTCCAGCTGCTTGCCGTTGGCCTTTGTGATGGTATCCCCGGAGCGCAGCACGCCGGAGCTTGGGCTGGGAAGCTTCCCGCCTTCGTCGGTTATGTCGCCGGTGCCAAGCACCATCACGCCGTCGGTCTCCACCCGCACGCCCACCGTCCTGCCCCAGGGTATCAGGGTATATTCCGGCAGCACGTCCAGCGAAAGGCTGCGCCCCGGCAGGCCGAACAGGTTCAGCGAAAGCGTCGCGCTTCCGCTTTCCGCGGCTGTCAGCGTGATGTTGTCGCGCAGGTCGATGTTTATGTTATCCGTCAGCGGCTTGTTGTCCACCTTCAGGACAGGCACGCCAACGTCCTCTTCGTCCGGGCTGAACATCGCACGGACAGGCAGGTTCACCCCAACCTGCTTCACCGTTCCCTCCGAAATCTTTATGCCGTCGGGAAATCTGTCGAAACCTGTTATGAAAAGCGCGCTTAACGCGCATAATATACTTACCGAAAGTATCGCCCAGGCATGTCTGCCGCAATTTCTGATAAAACTATCCAACTTGCACACTCCTTCCATATAGCTGTTCCGGTTGAAAACCATCCCATCAGGCTTGTCTTTTTCGCGTATGGCGTTGTCAACTTTCCTGCGCTGACGCTCCGGATGCTGAACGTGTGCCACCGGCACACAGCATCCCAGCGTGCCTAATGGGCACGCGTCGTTGTCGTTTCCTAGCCATACGCGAAAAATCCTGCGCCTGACTGGGACGGTTTTCAACCGGAACAGCTATACCAATAATCTCTCCTTTTTGCGTTGCGTCTATACTAGTAACAAAATCATTTTCTGGTCGCAATTTTGTTGTACAACAACTACAGATATGGTATAATGTTGGAATAGGGAGGGTTGTTGATATGAGATCTTATTGGCTGTACGCACGCGCAATTTTATGGATGGCGGCCACCCTTCCCGCGCAGCTTTCCATACCACGCAAGAGGCGGCAACTTAGCCCCGAGGCCTTCGCGGAGTTTATCCACAGCATAGGCTACAACTTCTCGCGCTCCCACGTTGACTTTACAGGATCGCGAATACATGTCACGGGTGCTGAACGCATCCCCGAAGGCGCGGTGCTGTTTGTGGCGAACCATCAGTCCTACTTCGACGCGGCCGTGTTCCTTGGCTACATCCCCAAGCCTCTTGGCCTTGTGGCAAAGGCGGAACTTCAAAAGCTGCCCGTCCTGCGCCGCTGGATGGAAGAATATCAATGCGTCTTTCTCGACCGGGCAGACATCAGGAAATCGGCCAAGGCCATCAACCGGGGCATCGAGATCCTAAAGTCCGGGCGTTCGCTGGTGATCTTTCCCGAAGGCACGCGCAGCAGATCCAGGGAAATGCTGGACTTCAAGGCCGGCAGCTTCAAGCTGGCCACCAAGGCCAAGGTGCCTGTCGTCCCCGTGACCATCGACGGAACCTACATGATACTGGAGGACAACAACGGCTTCATCCGCGCAACAGACGTAGACGTATATATTCACGAACCCATCCCCACCGCGGATCTTTCGCCGGAAGAAGCCGCGGCTCTTCCCCAAAGGGTACGGGCGATCATCCGCGCAAAATTGCTATAGATTGAACAGAGGAGAGCCGCCATGAAAGTGTATACCGCACGCCACGGCCAGACCGCGTGGAACCTTGAAGGCAGGATGCAAGGCAGCATCGACATCCCGCTGGACGCAACGGGCATCAACCAGGCCGGTAAGCTCGCACAGAGGTTCAAGAACATTCCCTTAAGCGCGATATTCACCAGCGACCTATGCCGCGCCGCCGAAACCGCAAACATCATCAACAAGTACCACGGCCTGGAGCCGGTAGTGAAACCCGCCCTTCGCGAGATCAGCTACGGAGACTTCGAAGGCCGGCTGATCAGCGATATCGGCATACAGATGCAGGGGCTGCACAAGGCCGGCCGGCGTTTGCCCGGCGGCGAGACTATCGCCGAGTTCTTCGAGCGAATACATAGCTGCCTCGAGACGATCCTGCCGCACCAACACGGGGACATCCTCATTATCGGCCACGGCGGCACCATCCGCGCCATGCTGTGCTACTTCATGGGTCTGCCGCCGGATAAATTCAGCAGCCTGGGCATCGGCAATACGTCCGTGCATTGCTTCGAGCGCAGGGCGGACGGCACCTACGGCATAGTCATCAACAACGACACATCACACCTGGAGATGTACTCATGAGCATCCTTGTCACCGGAGGAACGGGCTACATCGGCAGCCACACCGTACTCAAGCTGTTGGAGCGCGGCAAGGATGTTGTAGTTCTCGACAACTTCAGCAACTCCGGCCCGGACGCGCTGCGGCGTTTGGAAGATATCGCAGGGCGGCCCATAACCTTCTACAAGGCCGACATCCTCGACGCAAACGCGCTTTCGAAAATATTCGGCACCCACAACGTTGAAGCCGTTGTACACTTCGCCGGGCTGAAGGCCGTGGGCGAATCTGTGGGCAAGCCGCTGGAATACTACCGCAACAACGTGGCCGGCACCCTGACACTGCTGGAGGCCTGCCGCGCCTTCGGCGTAAAAAACGTGGTATTCAGCTCCTCCGCCACTGTCTACGGAAGCGCGAACCCCACGCCCTACCGCGAGGACATGCCCACAGGCGGCTGCACCAACCCCTACGGCCGAACAAAGCACATTATCGAGCAGATGCTGCAAGACCTGCACCACAGCGACAATTCGTACAACGTCACCATACTGCGCTACTTCAACCCAATCGGCGCGCACCCAAGCGGCAAGCTGGGCGAACTTCCGGGCGGCACGCCCAACAACCTTATGCCGTACATCACCCAGGTGGCGGCGGGCAAGCTGCCAAAGCTTAACATCTTCGGCGCGGACTACGACACCCCGGACGGAACATGCCTCCGCGACTACATCCATGTGGAGGATCTCGCCCACGGCCACGTTCTCGCGCTGGAAAATCTTGGCGGCTGCAATGTCTACAACCTCGGCACAGGCCGCGGCACCTCTGTGAGCGAGATCGTCCGCTCCTTCGAGGAAGCCACGGGCGTGAGCATCCCCCACGTGATAACAGACCGCCGCCCGGGCGACATCGCCGTAAGCTTCGCCGACACCCGCAAGGCACAGCGCGAACTCGGCTTTACAGCAGAGTGCGGCATACACCAAATGTGCCGCGACAGCTGGCGGTGGCAGAGCTTTTTGTCGAAATAAATCATTTCCTGTAACGCAACTCTTGACATGTTATTCCGACTGGTGTAGTATGGATTAAAGACATCTTTAAACCACATCGGGAGGAACCGCTATGAACAAACTTCTTATGAACAAGGGCTTTCGCATCGTTATGATGGTACTGCTGGCGATCGCGCTTGTTGTGGTGCAGCTCGTACCCAGGTACCCGTCGTTTGCGCACGCCACATGGGGAACACTCTTCACAATCATCCTTGCCGTACATATCCTAAGCAACCACAAGTGGATCAGCCACATGAGCGGAAAGTTTAAGTCGATGACGGCTCCGCAGCAAGAGAAGTACTTCACCATGGCCGTGATGCTTGTCGCCTACATCCTCGTCATCGTAACCGCGGTGCCCGCGCTGAACAATATCCTGATCACCTGGTACGGCGAAACGGTTGACGTATTCTACCGCCTTGCACTTGGCGTCGGCATACCTCCGCACTATCTCGAATACTACATCCCCGCCTATGACAGAGCCACGGTGGACAGGAACATGGGCAACTTCCACCGCTGGGTGGCCGGCGTGGCCACAGGCGCGACATTGATACACATCTACCAAGGCCGCGCAAAGATCAAGTACTTCCTGGCCTCCAAGAAGCCCGCGCCCGCACAGCCGCCAACACAACCCACAACTGAATAATCTTTCCGCACAACAAAAGGGCTGATAGTTTTCAGCCCTTTTGTTGTGCAAGCTCGCGGCCTTGGCGTTTCATCTCCCGCGCGGCGGCCATTGTTGCTTCGGTGATCTTGGCTCCGCCTGTGAGGCGCGCAAGCTCGTGTACGCAGTCCTCTTCGCCTAGGGCTGTTACGCTTGTGCGAGTGCGGTCGGCCTCGGAATATTTTTCGATGAGGAAGTGGGTGTCGGCCAGAGCGGCGATCTGCGGCAGATGGGTGATGCAAATGATCTGCCGGCCGCGTGCCAGGCCGGACAGCTTCTCCGCGACCATCTGGGCGGTGCGCCCGCTGATGCCCGAATCAATCTCGTCGAAGATGAATGTGCCGATGTCGTCAGTGTCCGCCAGCACAGACTTGAGCGCGAGCATCACCCGCGACATTTCGCCGCCGGACGCTATCTTGGCCAGAGGCTTGGGCGGTTCGCCCTTGTTGGCCGAAAGCATGAACTCCACGCGGTCGAAACCGTTCGCGCCAAAGGCGGAGCCGCGGGTGATCTCCACCTCGAACACCGCGTCCGGCATACCCAAGTCCGCCAGAGCCGCGCCCACGCCGGCTGTTATCACCTCGGCATAACGTTTGCGCACCTCTGACAGCTCGCCGCAAGCTTCCGAAACCAGCTTCGTCAGCCCGCGTTTCTCCGCGTTCAGCTGATCCAGCCGCGCGCTTGCCCCGCGAAGCTCCTGTATCTCCGTCTTGACCCGCTCCAGATGTTCCAAGGCCGCGGCCACAGATCCGCCGTACTTCTTCTTGATGCCGTGCAGCTGATCCAGCCTGGCCTCTATCCTGTCTATCTCCGCCGTGCCGGCACCCCGCGCCGCGCCGTCCTCCCTGTCCGTCAGCGTCTCCGCATAGGCATGAATGTCGCGGCAGGCCTCGCCCAGCGCGGCCGCAACTCCGCTCAAGGCTTCAAGCATACCGGCCGTTGCCGCGTCCAGCTTTGCCAGCTCCTGCATCTGCGCTTCGGCCTTGGTCACGTGATCCAGCGCGGTGCCGGACGTCTCGCTTTGGTGCAGAAGCTCCAGCACAGACACGGCCAGCTCCCGTATCTTCACGGAGTTAACAAGAGCGTCGCGCCGGTTCTCCAGCCGCTGTTCCTCCCATTCGGCAAGGTTCGCGCCTTCGATCTCCGCCTCTTGATACGTCAGCATTTCCAGACGCTTGGCGGCGGCGTGGCCTTCGCCCATGGCCGCTATCTTGCGCGAAACTTCGCGATAGCTCCTTACGGCCTCCGCCAGCTTGTCCTTCACGGGCGCGGCCGCTGTTTCGGCGAACTTGTCCAGCAAGGCCATGTGCTTGGGCTGTGACGAAAGCGACTGATGCTCGTGCTGTCCGTGAATGTCCACCAGCACCGCGCCGATCTGCTTGAGCATCGTGGCCGTGGCGGCGGTTCCGTTTATCCGGCACGATCCCTTGCCCGCCGCGGACACCTGCCTGGTGATTATCAGCATGTCGTCGTCGCCGATATCCGCGCCCAGCTCCGTAAGCAGCCCGCGCCGCGCCTGCCCGATGTCAAACACCGCCGTGACCATGGCCGTATCCTGCCCGGCGCGTACAATATCTTTGTCGGCCTTCCCGCCGAGGATCAGCCCCAGCGAATCAATGATCATGGACTTGCCCGCGCCGGTCTCACCGCTTAGGATGTTCAGGCCTTCGCCCACGCGCAGCTCCGCTTCCTCTATCAGGGCGATATTCTTGATGTGCAGACTTTGCAGCATAACGCCCCCTCCTAAATGTTGCGGAGCTGGTCGATCACCGAATCGGCGTTTGCGAAGCTTCGCATCACCGCAAACACGGTGTCGTCCCCGGCTATGCAGCCCATGATATCCCGCTTGTTAAGCTGGTCCAGCGCGGCGGCAACGCCCATGGCCATGCCGGACATAGTTTTGATAACAAGCATGTTGCCGGCATAGTCCATGGAGACCACACCTTCGCGGAAGTGCCGGCGAAACCTTTCGGACACCACGGGATCCGCCGCGAGATCCTGCGCCTGCGCCGCGGCGTACTTCGAGATGCCGTCAGCCGTCACAACCTTGCTGATCTTCAGTTCCCGGATATCACGCGAGATCGTGGCCTGGGTAACGTCCACCCCGCCGCTCTTCAACCTCTCCAGAAGCTCTTCCTGCGTCTCGATAACACCGGAGTTTATCAGTTCAAGGATCTGCCGCTGTCTTCGCTCTTTCATACGTCCTCCATCATCGGATCTTTATGCGTAATCTGTCGTAAAAGCTGTGCGTATTCGTCTTGATGACCCTTGTTACGTGGCGCGAGCGTTCTATGTGTACTGTGTCGGAGCATCCAAGCTCCGCCACCGTCACGCCGTCGGCCACAAGCACGCCGTGTTTCTCCCCGCCTGTGAGCCTAAGCGTCACCTTGTCGCAGCCGGATATCACGATGGGGCGGTGTGACAGAGAGTGC
>WRAA01000112.1 GCA_009780445.1 Defluviitaleaceae bacterium | reverse complement strand
TCGCTCACGCCGTCCCATTCCCAGGGATCCACGGCTCCGCCCCACTGCCACGGGTTGTTGGTTCCCGCCCAGTACCACGGATTGTTCGCGCTCCACCACTGCCACGGGTATTCGGTCTCGCCCCAGATCCAGGCTCTGTCGCTTCCGTGGAATACGAAGGATTCAGAATCCTCGTCCCACTGCCACGATCCGCTCATGTTGTCCCCGCCGACCCACTGACCCATGCCGGCCGGATTTGTTCCGTCGAAACGCCACGGCTGCGAAACACCGTCGAACCTCCAGGATCCGTCCCAGTTCCACGTACCGCCCCATCCCCATTGCAGGGATCCGCCGGGCGTCCACTGGCTGCTCCAGTTCCACCACGGGCTGTTGGCGATGTTCCAGTGCCACATAAAGTCGTTGGTGTCCACGAAGTGCGGGGGATTGTTTGGGCTGCCCCATTGCCAGGGATTGTTGAAGCCTCCCCAGTGGAACCAAGGGTTGTTCGCTCCGCCCCAGTGATACCACGGGTTGTTGTGTTCGCCGAAGCCCCAGTGGTGCCAGTTGTTGTGCCCTCCGCTCCACTGCCACGGCTGTCCGCCGCCGCCGAGCCACGGCTGGTTGCTGCCGCCCCACTGATACCACGGGAAATGCGTATAACCCCAGAACCACGGCACGTACAGGTGGTACGAACCCTGCGACCAGAAGTAGACCCGGCCGATGTGCGGCGTTACGCCGGGGATAAAGTTTCGGCGGTTTCCGTCCGGTCCGATGTAGAACAGGTTGCCCGTGAAGTCGTGGTTGCCGCCGGGGAAGAAGGGGTAGAAGTGGTTGTTCGAGCGGAAGTAGAGCAGCGTCCGCCCCGTGTTAAACGGATTAAAGCGGAAGAACTGATCGTCGTAGAAGAACCACAGCGGTTCGTTGTCGAAGCCGTCTCCGCGGAAATGCGGGATGAAGTGTCCGTCGCGGTTGACGAAGAGCTGGCCGGCAAAGCGCATGTCTTCAAACGTAGGCCGCGGCGGCAGAACGTCCGCCACGTTAGAAATGGTGTCGCCGTTGATACGCTCGGCGATATTCACGCCGTCCAGCACAACTATCATCACGTTGAAGCGGCCGTCCATCTGAGGCGACCCGCCCGGCGGTGTCAGCCGCACGGTTCGGCCCATCACGCTGTTGTTCAGAAACGCCCGCGCGTGTTCGTTGTTGTTCGGCACGCCGACAATCGGATTTACGCCGTGGATGCGCACAAGAGCCGTGCGCCCGCCGCTAAGCTGTACGCGTATCGCCGATGTGCTGACGATCTGCGTAACAGTCGCGTCGGTGATGTGCGTTATCTGCACATTGGCATACACAGTCGCCGCCGATGCCGCCACAAACGACAATGCCAGGATCAGTGCCAGAATTCTCCTCATCAGGTTCACCTCTCGGTTTCTTAGGATACGCTATTTCGGAAGCGTTATGCGGCGGTTCTGTTCATTGCCGGCTTGGCGGTACAGCACAAACTTCGAGCCTATCACGCACACAACCTGCGAACGCGTGCGCCCGCCCAGCATCTCCGCCGCGTCCTTCGCGCCCGCCTCCGCGTTTTGCAGCACGGATATCTTCACCAGCTCGCGCTTTTCCAGCACGTCATCCACAGCCGCGCACAGTTCTGGCGACACTCCGGCCTTGCCCACCTGGTGCGTGGCGTCCAGCCTGTTTGCAAGCGCGCGCAGAAACGCCCGTTGTTTCGATGTCAGCATCTTTTTCTCCTAATCACGCAGTACGTGTATGTTGTTGTAGATATACGTCAAACCGGACACAATGGTGACGGCCACGGTGTACCACGCAAAGGCCTGTATCGCGGTGTGGCCGTATGGCACAGCCGGCACGGTCAGCGCGACGACAATGACCATCTGCGACGCGGCCTTGAGCTTGCCCAGCTTATCCGCGGCGATAATAACATTACGCGCGGCGGCCACTTCGCGGAAGGCCGTGATCGTAAGCTCCCGCACCACTATCAGTATCACGCCCCACATCGGGAAACGCCCAAGGTGCATCATGGCGATCAGAGCGGAGCATACCAGCAGTTTGTCCGCCAGAGGGTCAAAGAACTTGCCGAAGGTCGTCACCAAGCCGTGGCTACGGGCGATATAGCCGTCCAGCGCGTCCGAAAGCGCGGCCAGCGCGAAAACAACCGCCGCCGCATAACCCATGGCCGCGGAATACTGCATCAGCAACACCAGGTACAGCGGTATCAATACGATTCTAAAGACCGTGATCTTGTTGGCCAAGTTCATTATATCATCCCTACGATACTACCTTCTAAGTCGTATTCCGAGCTGCCCGTCACCCTTACGCTTACGATATCCCCCGGCACAAGCTCTGTGCCGCTTGTGAGGCGAATTTCGCCGTCCACCCCCGGCGCGTCCATGGCGGTGCGGCCGGTGTAAACTCCTTCGTCCGGCGCGAAGCCCTCCACAATCACATCAATGGTTTGGCCGACCTTCACCGCAAGCTTCTCGCGGGAGATATCCTGCTGTAACATCATGATACGCTCCTTGCGCAGAGCCTTCACGCGCGGTTCAATCTGATCCGGCATCTTGGCCGCCGGGGTGCTGTCCTCCCGCGAATATTCGAACACGCCCAGTTTGTCCAGCCGTATTTCGCGCACGAAGGAGAGCAGGTTCTCGAACTGTCCGTCCGTCTCCCCAGGGAAACCCGTGATAAACGTGGAGCGCAGGCAGATGTCGGGCATGGCGCGGCGCAGTTTCGCCACGGTGTGCGTAAGAGCCGCGCGGCTGCTCGCCCGCCCCATTTTGCGCAGTACGCCGTCGTCGGCGTGCTGCATGGGTATGTCGATGTAGTGCAGAACCTTAGGGTTGGCCGCCATTTCGGCCACCAGTTCATCCGATATGTTCTCCGGGTAGGCGTAGAGTATGCGCAGCCACCGCACACCGTCTATCCGCGCAAGGTCTCGCAGAAGTGCCGCAAGCGTCACCCCGCCGCCCGCTATGTCCTTGCCGTAGCACGCGGTGTCCTGCGCAACCAGCACAATCTCCCGCGCCCCGCCATCAACCAACGCCCGCGCCTCCTCCAACAGAGACGGCACCGAGCGCGACACATAGGATCCGCGGATGTCCGGTATCGTGCAGTAGGTACAGCGGTTGTCGCAGCCTTCGGCAATCTTTAGATAGGCGTAGTGGCGCGGTGTTGCGCTTATCCTGCGGGTGAGGCTGTCGGCGTTGTCCGGCCTGCGCTTGTCCGTCACATGCGCCACTCGTTCGCCGCCCACGGCGCGCTCCAGCACGTCCTCGATAGCGTCAAAGTCCCCCGTGCCGACAATCGCGTCAACCTCCGGCAGTTCCGCCAAGATGCTGTCGCGGTAACGCTGCGCCATGCAGCCCGTCAGTATCAGAGCCTTGCACCTGCCGCCCTCCTTATAGGCCGACATCTCCAGAGCCGTGTCGATAGCCTCCTGCGTTGCGTCCTCGATAAACGCGCATGTGTTGACAATAATGGCGTCCGCCAGCTCCGGCTCCTGCGTAACGGCGTGGCCGCCCCGATCCAGCAGAGCCAGCATAACCTCGCTGTCCACCAAGTTCTTGTCGCAGCCCAGCGATATAAAATGTATCTGCATCGTAAACCGCCTACGCTATAGTAGCCCCGCCGTCATTCACGCGGGTTCTGCTCACCTTGGCTATCCGCTCGACGGCTTCGCCCAGCGGCACCGCGCCTTCTTCGCCGGCCCGGGAGCGCAGGGAGACTGTGCCGTCCGCCGCCTCCTTCTCGCCCACCACAAGGATGTACGGCACGCGCTCGTTACGCGCTTCGCGGATCTTGTACCCGATTTTTTCGGCTCTGCTGTCTGTCTGCACGCGCAGACCGGCCGCGTGCATCGCTTCCTCTACCTGCCTTGCGTAGTCCGCGTATTTATCGGAGATCGGCAGAACCATGACCTGTGTGGGCGCGAGCCATGTCGGCAGCGCGGCGGCATACTTCTCGATCAGCAAGGCCAATGTGCGTTCATAGCAGCCTATGGACGTGCGGTGGATGATCACCGGGTGTTTCTTGGAGCCGTCCGGCGCGACATATGTCATCTCGAAGCGTTCGGCCAGCGCGAAGTCCAGCTGGATTGTAACCAGGGTGTCGCTCTTTCCGTGTACGTTCTTTATCTCGATGTCCAGCTTGGGGCCGTAGAACGCGGCTTCGCCCTCCGCCTCTGTGTATCCCAGGCCAATCTCATCCAAGATCTCCTTCATCTTGCTCTGCGAGGCTTCCCACGTTGCTTCATCGCCGATGTATTTCGCGCGGTTGTTGCTGTCCCACTTGCTGAAACGGTAGGAGATGTCGCCGTCCAGCCCAAGTTCGCGCAGCATGAACCGCGCAAGCTCCAGAGTTGCCTTAAATTCGCCGGCAACCTGATCCTCCGTACACATCAAGTGCGCCTCGGATATGGTAAACTGGCGCAGGCGTATTATGCCGTGCATCTCGCCGCTGTCCTCATTGCGAAACAGCGTGCTTGTCTCGTTGTAGCGTATGGGAAGATCGCGGTAGCTGCGCATCTGCGAGTTGTATATCTCGAATTGGAACGGGCAGGTCATGGGGCGCAGGGCATAGGCCTTTACGCCTTCCGGCTCCTGTTCGTCGCCCACCACGAACATGCCGCTGCGGTACTTATCCCAGTGACCGGACACCCTGTACAGGTCACTCTTCGCCAAGAACGGCGTCTTGGTGATCTGATACCCGCGGCGTTCCTCCTCGTCCTCCACAAACCTCTGCATTATCTGCAGCACCTTCGCGCCCTTGGGGCCAAACAGCGCAAGCCCCTGGCCGATAACCTCCGACGTGGTGAAGTAGCCCAGTTCGCGCCCAAGCTTGTTGTGGTCGCGCTTGCGCGCCTCTTCCTTTGCGGCCAAAAACGCGTCAAGCTCCGCCTTCTTGGGGAAGGCCGTGCCGTAGATACGGCTGAGCATGGGGCGCGATACATCTCCGCGCCAGTACGCGCCTGAGCTTCCCGTTTCGGAGTACAGCGTCACCGCCTTGAGCTGCCCCGTGTGCAGAAGATGGGGGCCTGCGCAAAGGTCGGTGAAGTCCCCTTGTTTGTAGAACATTATCACCGCGTCCTGCGGCAGATCCTGTATCAGTTCCTGCTTGTACACGTCTCCCGAATCTTGGCAGAGCCTTATCGCCTCTTCGCGCGGCATGGTGGTGCGTTCTATGGGCAGAGCTTCCTTGATAACCTTCTGCATCTCTGCGTCTACGGCTCGGATCTCTTCCGCTGTAAAGGGCGTGCCCTTGTCTATGTCATAGTAGAAACCTTCGTCCGTGGCGGGGCCTATCGCAAGCTTCGCGCTTGGGTAGAGCCGCTTCACGGCGTGCGCCAGAGCGTGGGAAGCCGTGTGGCGATACGCCCGCGCCCCGCCGTCGTCGGCAAATGTTAATATCTGCAAGTCGCAATCGCGCCCGATAACTTCGCGCAGGTCGCAGACCAAACCGTCTACCATTCCCGCCGTGGCTACACGCGCCAAACCTTCCGATATGCTTGCCGCAATATCATATATCGTCATCGGTGCGGAATATTCCTTGGTGTTGCCGTCCTTTAATGATACTGTGTACACGTTACAGCCTCCTGTCCGGGTGGTATTCACATAATTACATACGCCGTTCCATTCTATAGCAACACAGACGTAAAGTCAAGGCCATTTCTGACTAAATCCATGCTTGACACTAGGAATTATCTGTGTTACGATCTCGGTAACAGCACCGCCCACTTTTAACTTTAGGAGACTACTCATGACCGTTACTTTCAAAGGAAACCATCTCACCCTGTCCGGCACACAGCTGCAAGCCGGCGACACCTTCAAGGATTTTGCCGTCGCAAAGAACGACCTTTCGCCGCTGACCCTTGGCGACACATCGGGCGTGCGCATATTCCTTACGGTTCCGTCGCTGGACACTCCCACGTGCGACACAGAAGTGCGCGAGTTTAACAAGCGCGCTGGCGAACTCCCGAACGTCAGCATCTGCACGGTTTCGCTGGATCTTCCCTTCGCCCAAGCCCGCTGGTGCGGCGCGGCCGGCGTGGCAAGCGTCATAACGGCCTCCGACTACAAGGACAGATCCTTCGCCGAAGCCACCGGCACCATGATCAAGGAGCTTGGCCTGCTGACCCGCGCGGCCTTTGTGGTGGACGCGTCCGGCAAGGTCGTCTACGCCGAATACGTAGCCGAAATTACGGAAGAACCGAACTACGAAGCCATCCTGGGCGCGGCAAAAAACGCCTAAGGAACTGTTACCCGTTAACAGTTCATAACATATCGACAACAGGGCTGTCTCGCTAACTTCTTAGCAAGGCAGCCCGTTTCGCTTTAAACCTATTTTTTACCAAACTGCACCGTAAGTTCTGCTATGACTGCATCTTTTTCTGCGGTCACATCCGCAACCACACCCTGCCAATGCTTATCGCGCTCCATTGCTCCGCGCTTTTCTGCGCTGTAAATCGCCTGCGCCTCATCGTGCCGCGCCTTGGATCTCATGCGTTCGATCTCTCTGAACTCCGGCGACGCCGCCACATTGCGGTACGCCGTAACAGCTTCGTTCATAAACAACACTCCCATCGCTTCAACTAGGGCGTGTTTGAAAACCCCATTCCGACGTATTTTCGGTGCTTTTTCCGCCATACGTCGTCAGCGTCAAACTTGCGAACCACTGCGGGT
>WRAA01000111.1 GCA_009780445.1 Defluviitaleaceae bacterium | reverse complement strand
GGCATGTTCATGGGCCGCGCGATCATGACGAACGAGTTCCTCGCGCTGAACATCTTCAACACCGCCTTCGCCTTCCGCGAGCTTGCGCAGGCACAGGCCAAGGCTGTGGTGTTCTTCATAGTGCTGACGGCCATCGCGCTCATCCAGGTGCGCTACAACAAGAGCAAGGAGGTCGAGATGTGATGAAGCTGAGCAAGTTCCCCGTGCTGGAGCTGTTGGCGATGGCACTCTTCCTTGTGTACATGATCCCGTTCCTGCTGGTGCTTATCAACTCGTCGAAACCTTCGCTGGTCATCATAATGGATCCGCTTTCCATGCCCGAAAACTGGAACCAGCTTGCCCGGAACATGCAGGCCATACTCACAAGCGACACGGTGCGCTATGTTTCGTCCTTCATATCTTCCGTGATAATCACCGTGGCCTCGGTTGGGCTGCTGGTGCTTATTTCGTCGATGGCGGCGTGGGTGCTGGTGCGCACCAAGAGCAGGCTGTCCGGCGTGATCTTCATGGTGTTTGTGGCCGCCATGGTCATACCCTTCCAGGTTGTTATGTTCCCGCTGGTGTCGTGGTTCAGCCGCATCGAGACCGCCATGGGGCTTGTTAACACGCCGTTTCGGCTGTTGCAGAACTACCCGGGCATTGTCATCTCCTACCTCGGCTTCGGCTCATCCCTCTCCATATTCCTGTATCACGGCTTCATAAAGTCGATACCGGTGGAGCTGGAGGAGGCCGCCACCATTGACGGATGCAGCAAGATCGGCGTGTTCTTCCGCATAATCTTCCCGATACTCAAGCCGATCACCATAACCGTCATGATACTGAACGGCATATGGATCTGGAACGACTACCTTCTGCCGCTGATGGTGCTGGGCACGGGCAACGACATACAGACAATTCCGCTGGCGGTGGCGCACTTTGTGGGTTCCTTCGTGCGGCGGTGGGATCTGATCTTGGCCGCAATGCTCATGGCCATGCTGCCCATCGTGATAGTGTTCCTGTTCCTGCAAAAGCATATTATCAAGGGCATGGTAGACGGCTCTATAAAGGGGTAGGTTATGGAAAAGGCGTGGTGGAAGGAAGGCGTGGTATACCAGGTGTATCCCCGCAGTTTCTGCGACAGCAACGGCGTTGGAATCGGCGACATACGCGGGATTACGTCCAAACTTGGTTATCTTCGCGAACTTGGCATAGACGTGATCTGGCTGTCGCCGGTCTACGCGTCGCCAAACTATGACAACGGCTACGACATCAGCGACTACCGGGCCATCATGCCCGAATTCGGCACCATGGAGGACTTCGATGATCTGCTTGCGCAGGCGCACAGCCTCGGCATCAAGATCCTGATGGATCTCGTGGCGAACCATACGTCCATGCTGCACCCGTGGTTCGTGCAGAGCCGCAGCTCCGCAGACAATCCATATCGAAACTACTACATCTGGGCGGACGAACCGAACGACTGGGAGGCGGTGTTCGGCGGCTCCGCCTGGGAATACGATAAGCGCACAGGCCAGTACTATCTGCACCTCTTCACAAAGGAGCAGCCCGATCTGAACTGGGAGAACCCGGAGGTGCGCCGCGAGATCTACGAGATGATGCGCTGGTGGCTGGCGAAAGGCATCGACGGCTTTAGGCTGGACGCAATAAACATGATCTCCAAGCCCCCGGGCTTCCCAAGCGGCAAACCCGTTGCCGGCACGCCCTACACCGAAATATGGGAAGTGGCCATGCACGGCCCCAACATCCACACCTATATGCAGGAGATGCACCGCGAAGTATTCGCCGGGCGCGATATCATGACCGTGGGCGAAATGTCCAAGACTACCCCGGAGGTTGCCGTTCTGTACTGCGACCCCGCGCGCGGCGAGCTGAACATGGTGTTCCACTTCGAACACGTGCTGAAAACGGACTACGAGAACGAGCTTAAATGGTGCGACCCGTGTTTCAGCTTGCTAAAGTTCAAGCGCATCCTCTCCGAATGGCAGACGGCACTGCACGGACGCGGCTGGAACAGCCTCTACCTCAACAACCACGACCAGCCGCGTTCAGTATCACGCTTCGGCAATGACGGCACCCACCGCGAAAAGTCCGCCAAGATGCTGGCCACATGCCTGCACATGATGCAGGGCACGCCCTACATCTACCAAGGCGAAGAGCTGGGCATGACCAACATCGCCTTCGAAACGCCGGAGGAATACAACGATGTCGAGACAAGGAACGCCTACCGCGAATACACAGTCAACCGCGGCGTATCCCACGCCGACATGATGCGCTACATCCACAAGAACAGCCGCGACAACGCCCGCACGCCCATGCAGTGGAGCGCGGATACCCACGCCGGCTTCACCACCGGCACACCGTGGCTGGGCGTAAACCCCAACTATACGCAGATCAACGCCGCCGCGCAAGTCGGCGACCCCGGCTCTGTATTCAACCACTACAAGGAGCTTGTGCGTCTGCGCAAGACCCACCCCGTGATAGTCTACGGCGACTACCGGCTTCTGCCGGAGCACGACCCGAACGTTTTCGCCTACATACGCAGATACGAGGGCGAGTCACTGCTGGTTCTGTGCAACTTCGGCGCAGAACAACAGCACCTTGACATACTCGATGTGCAGGAATGGCAAGGTGCCGAATTGTTGATCACTAACTGCGCCGACGGCGGAAGCTTGAACGAACTTACGCCATACGCCGCACATGTGTACTTGCTTCGCGGGTAATGCGCTCAAGATCCAGCTCCGCGGTGGAGCCAAGCACGATGTGCGCGCCGGCCAGCACGTCCCTGCGCCCTATGCCCACGCAGAACATGCCCGCGCCAAGTACGGCTTGCACGCCCGCCGCCGCGTCCTCTATGCCGACACAGTTTTCGGGCGCTACGCCGAGATAGTCCGCGGCCTTTAGGAAGATCTCGGGGTGTGGCTTGCCGTGCTGCACCGTGGCCGCGTCCACCACGTGGCGGAACAGTTCGCTTAAACCCAGCAGACGCAGCACCTCCGCGGCGTTCCCGGAGGCCGAAGCCACGGCGGTTTTGTGGCCGGCGGCAAGCACGGAGCGCACAAACCGCTCCACTCCCGGCAGGATGTCGCTTGGGCGTATCTGCTGTACCAGCCGCACGTATTCGTCGTTCTTACGCTTCGCCAGAGCCGCCTTTTCTTGGGCGGTGAAGTCCGCCGCCCGCCCGCCGTGTGCAAGAACGCGCTCGAGAGACTCCAGCCGGCCTATGCCCTTCAGGCTCTCGTTAAACCCGCGGTCTATGCTTATGCCAAGGCCGGCGGCAAGGTAACTCCACGCGATGTAGTGCAGCTCCGCCGTGTCGGTGATTACGCCGTCCAGATCAAACACAAAGGCTTCGATTCTCATACGCTCAACTCCTTCGTAAACATTAGACCTCTTTCGAAACTAGACGATACCGGATTTGCGAATCAGTTTCGCGCAAGACTAGTGCTTCGCCAATGCTAAATTTGATGTGCATTCGCGAGGATTTTTGTCGAAAGACAAGGAAGTGACGCCGCCGCGAACCCGAAGTGGTTCGCAAGGAGGAGCTGACGCGGGACTTCGGCAAAAAGACCGCGAAGGCGCATTAAATTTAGTATTAGAGGAGCACTAGGAGCTGACGCCGCCGCGAACCCTTGCGGTTCACAAGTTAGGAATCGACGACGCATTGCGTGAAACCGGCCGCAAAGATGGTGTGGTCTAGTTTCGAAAGAGGTCTATTATAACGCATATACGAAAGCATGTCAAAGGAGCGCATTCTGTGAAGATATTTGTAAACGAGTATGACGCGGCAAGCCTTGAAAAGGCCGAGAGCCTGCTCTTTAACGGCAACGGCCACATCGGCGTGCGCGGCAACTTGGAAGAGGCATACTACAACCACTTCGCCACAAATCGCGAAACATACATCAACGGCTTCTACGAAACAAAACCAATCGTCTACCCCGAGAAGTGCCACGGCTTCACCGAGCGCGGCGAAGAGATGATCGGCGTGGCGGACGGGCAGACCACCGAGATCCTGATAGGCGGCGAACAGTTCCGTTTAGACACAGGGCAGATCTGCTTCTACGAAAGGTATCTGGACATGTTAACCGGGCAGACTGTGCGCACTGTGGAATGGCTCTCGCCAAAAGGGCGCAGAACCGGAGTTACCATCGCGCGGATGGCCTGCTTCACGCACAAGAACATCTTCGCCATGCGCTACACCTTCGAGAAGATCGGCCACGACGAGGACATCGAGCTTTCCACACACATAAACTTCCAACCCACGCGCACCATCGACACACAGGATCCGCGCATGAGCCACTGCCTGCTGACCCCGCGGATTGATTCGACAGGCGGCGACACCATCCGATTCAGCACACGCCGCTCCGGCATGACCGCAAGCTGCCGCTGGCGTTTGAGCGAACCGGGAGCCGTGCAGACAAGCGCGGAACGTCTGACCATACGCAGCAAGCTAAACGGCACGGTTTTTGAGAAGGTATTCAGCTATGCCTTTCGAGAGCAAGGCCACGGCGGCTTCGAGCTAAGCTTCGGCGAGCTTGCAAACTTGCAGCGCGGCTACCTTTCCGAGTTCTGGCAAGGAGCCAAGATCAGCATTACGGAAGCACCGGGGCTGAATCTTGGGCTGGAAGAGGCTGTCAACTTCGGGGCGTATGCCCTGCTGTCGTCCATCGGGACAAACGGCGCAAGCAGTATCGCGGCCAAGGGGCTAAGCGGAAGCGGCTACGAAGGACATGTGTTCTGGGACGCGGAGGCGCACGTGTTCCCCGTGATGCTGTACATGGCGCCGCGGGTTGCGCGGCAGATGCTGGTCTTTCGTATAAACACGCTGGAGGGCGCAAGGCGCAACGCCGCTCTGATGGGTTATCCGCGGGGGGTGCTGTACCCGTGGCGCACCATATCCGGCTCTGAATGTTCGGCGTTTTTCGAGGCCGGTTCGGCACAGCACCATATCAACGCCGACATCGCCCGCGCCTTCGCGCTGTACTACGAGGCCACGAAGGATACGGAACTCTTCTTCGAAGGCGGCTTCGAGGTTATGCTGGAGACGGCGCGGCTGTTCAAACACATCGGCTACATGCGCGACGGCGGCTTCCACATCGACATGGTTACGGGGCCCGATGAGTACACCGCTCTTGTGTGCGACAACTATTACACGAATGTGATGGTGAAGCACAATTTTATGTGGGTACACAAGATGGCGCACATGCTGGCGCGGTATGACGAAACACGCTACCAAGCCTTGGCGCGCAGGCTGGGGCTGGACGGCGGCGAGCTTGAACATATGGCGGAGGCCGCGCAGCGTATGGCCAAACCCTTTTGCGCCGACAGGAACATTGTCGCGCAGGACCGGGACTTCCTGAACAAGCCGCTGTGGCCGCGCCCCTTCGGCGAAGAACCCGGGCCGCTGTTGCTGCACTACCACCCGCTCATAATCTACCGGCACCAGGTCTGCAAGCAGGCGGACGCCGTGCTTGCTCTGTGCCTGTTCCCCGAAGAGGAGGACGCGGACGTTGTGAAAAGCTCCGTGGAGTACTACGACACAGTAACCACGCACGATTCGTCACTGTCCTTCTCCGCGTTCTCCACCGTGTACAGCCGCCTGGGCAACACGGCCAAGAGTTTTGAGTACTTTCTCAAAAACGCCCGGTGTGACCTGGACAACTTGCACAAGAACACCAAGGACGGCCTGCACATCGCGGCAATGGGCGGCACAATCGCAAACGTACAACACGGCTTCTGCGGCCTGCGCGTAGACGGTGACGGCTTTTCGCTGAACCCGCACCTGCCCGCCGAGATCGTATCCGTCAAATTTTCGATACACTATAACGGCGAAGTACACCGCCTCAGCTGTAGCAGATAATCAAGTCGTGATCAGATATAGCCATTTAACTTGAAAACACTCCAATCAAACTTGTCTTTTTGCGCAATTGCGTCGTCATTCGCTCCTAGCGTACCCTGTGGGTACGCGTCGTCCCTCATTCCTAGCACTTACGCAAAAATCCTGCGTTTGCTTGGAGTGTTTTCAAGTTGAATGGCTATAAAAGTTCTTATCTCTCCCAGACGCGGGCGGCAAGTATCGTCATGTCGTCCCGGATGATGTCCCCCGTGCGGCGGGCGGCCTCGTTCAGCAGCATGTCGGCGATGTCTTGGGGGCTGCGGTTCGGCAAGCTGCCCAGCATGTCGGATATCCAGCCGGCGGCCTTGCCCGTTCCCGCGGATTCGCACACGCCGTCGGTCATCATGACGATAACGTCGCCGGAGGCCAGGCGGCGCGTGTGGGTCTCCGGGTCCACGCTGTTGAGTATGCCGATGGGCAGTGATGTGGAGCCGATGGTGGAGACACTGCCGGAGCGCAGGAGGTATGTGGTGGACGCGCCGATCTTGCAGAACTCGGCCTCGCCGCTGTAAAGGTCCAGTGAACAGATGTCCAGAGTGCTGAAGGACTCTTCGCCGGACTTCAGCACCAACACGCTGTTGATCATGCGCAGTGCCATGTCCTTGCCGAAGCCGGTGTCGATCAAGTCCTCCAGCAGTTCGACGGCGGCGGTGCTTTCCGCGCTTGCACGCTTGCCGGAACCCATTCCGTCGGACAGGGCAAGCAGAGCCTGGCCGCCGCGCAGGTTCATGAAGCTATAGCTGTCTCCCGATTCGCGGCTGCCGGACTTGGCCAGACGCGCCACGCCTGTGACG
>WRAA01000110.1 GCA_009780445.1 Defluviitaleaceae bacterium | reverse complement strand
TTTGCCGCCCTCTTCCCGCTTGCGGTCAGGAGAGCAACAAGCAGCAGCAGAGCGATGATCACGATGCTGAGAATTATGTGCAGTTCCATGTTTATATCTCCCTATGTAAGAAGCGAGCCTTGTGGAGGCTCGCTTGTTTGTGGTGGTGTTTCATTATCTCTTGGAGAACTGTGGTGCGCGCCTTGCGCCTTTAAGGCCGTACTTCTTGCGTTCCTTCATGCGCGGGTCCCGCGTGAGGAAGCCGGCTTTCTTCAGAGCCGGGCGAAGCTCCGCGTCTGCATCGAGCAGTGCGCGGGAGATGCCGTGGCGGATCGCTCCGGCCTGGCCTGTGTAGCCCCCGCCGAAAACATTCACGCGGACATCGAAGCGTGCCAAGGTCTGCGTAAGCTCCAGCGGCTGCTTCACGATCAGCTTGAGGGTTTCAAGGCCGAAGTATTCGTCGATATCGCGCTTGTTGATGGTGATCTTGCCGTTGCCGGGAACGAGGTAAACCCTCGCGACAGAGCTTTTTCTGCGGCCTGTTCCGTAGTATCTTGCGTCGCTCATGTTATCCTCCTTCCGTTAGTATGTTATTGTGAGAGCTTCCGGTTTCTGTGCTTGGTGCGGATGCTCGGGGCCCGCGTACACGTTCAGCTTGCCAAGGCAGGCGCGGCCAAGGGTGTTCTTGGGCAGCATACCCTTTAAGGCAAGGCGCAGAACCTGTGTGGGTTTGGTCTGCATCATCACGCGCAGGGTAGTTTCCTTCAGGCCGCCGGGGTGGCCTGTGTGGCGGCGGTAGATCTTGTCGTCCATCTTATTTCCCGTTACCTTGATCTTTTCGGCATTTATGACGATAACGTGGTCGCCTGTGTCTACGTGTGGGGTGAAGATCGGCTTGTGCTTGCCGCGCAGGATCTTCGCGATCTCTGACGACAAACGGCCGAGCGTCTGGCCTTCGGCGTCAACGACATACCACTTGCGCTCAAGCTGCGCAGGTTTGGCGATGAAAGTGGTTCTCATGCTCGTCCTCCTGTTCCTCTATTGTATTGCGGAGCCTACACCAGTTCGATAACTACCATTTCTGCGGCGTCGCCTTTGCGCGGGCCAAGTTTCATCATGCGGGTGTAGCCGCCGTTGCGGTCTGTGTAGCGCGGCGCGATATCGTCGAAGAGCTTGGCGGCCATGTCCACTTCCTTGGTGTTCTGGCGGCGTTTGCGTCCGTCGGCCGGCACTTCTGTCACGGGATACAGCACAGCGAGTATCTTGCGCCGTGCGTTCATACGCGAAGGGTTGTCCTTCTTGATAGTCTTTGTTACTTCGTCGTAGACGGTGACGCGCTTGCCGTCGCGCTCTTCCTTCACGCGATTGCCGCTTGTGTCCTTGCGGGGAACCTTTGCGGTCAAGGTTACTTCGGTGAAGTTGTCCTTCTCCTTCACAGCTGTGGT
This sequence comes from Defluviitaleaceae bacterium, assembly GCA_009780445.1. GTDB lineage: Bacteria > Bacillota > Clostridia > Lachnospirales > WRAA01 > WRAA01. The sequence goes on along the minus strand of WRAA01000110.1, from coordinate 5,266 downwards.
TATCAGCTTTTCGGCGATCTTGCGGACTTCCTTCGCGCGGGTTACTGTTGTGGTGATTCTGCCGTGGTATAGTAAATTGGTTGCAAGGCTGCGTAGCATTGCAATGCGCACGTTTGTCGGTCGCCCAAGTTTTCTGTAAAACGCCAAAAGAGACCCTCCTTTGAATAGTTTTGTGCGGACTTAATCCTCTGACGGCTGAAGCTCCAGCCCCAGCTCCTGCATCTTGTTCAGCACTTCTTCCAGAGACTTGCGCCCGAGGTTGCGCACCTTCATCATGTCCTCTTCCGTCTTGTTGGCCAGATCCTCCACAGAATTGATGCCGGCACGTTTTAGGCAGTTGTAGCTGCGCACTGAAAGGTCAAGCTCTTCGATGCTGAGTTCAAGGATCTTCTCCTTCTTGCTGTCGTCCTTCTCGATCATAATTTCGGTGTTCTTTGCGTTGTCGGAAAGGTCCACAAAGAGGTTCAGATGCTCGTTCAATATTTTCGCGCCCAAGCTTACGCTGTCGTCCGGGCTAAGGGTTGCGTTTGTCCAGACTTCCAGGGTCAGCTTGTCGTAGTCGGTAATTTGGCCTACGCGGGTGTTTTCTACCTTGTAGTTTACGCGCTTTACGGGTGTGTAGAGCGAGTCAACCGGAATGACACCGATAGGCTGGTTGGGCAGCTTGTTGCGGTCCGCGCCTACGTAGCCGCGGCCGCGTGTCACGCTTATTTCGACATAGAGCTTGGCATCTGCGCCGGAAAGCGTGGCGATATGCAGATCCGGGTTCATGATCTCGATATCCGGATCCACCTGGATATCACCCGCGCGGACTATGCCTTCGCCGGAATAGTCGATAACAGCGGTCTTTACGTCGAAATCGGAATTGCTCTTGATGGCCAGGTTCTTGAGGTGGAGGATGATCTCCGACACATCTTCCTTTACGCCGGGCAGGATGCTGAACTCGTGCAACACTCCGTCAATTTTTATTCTCGAAACGGCCGCTCCGGGGAGGCTCGACAGCAGTATGCGCCTTAGCGAATTGCCAAGTGTTACACCAAACCCACGCTCCAGCGGCTCTACCACGAAGCGACCGTAGGTGCCGTTTTCCGAAACTTCTGCGATCTCTATGCGAGGTTTCTCAAATTCAAACACGTTTCGACCTCCCAGGGGTTACTATTTGGAATAAAGTTCAACAATGAGCGTTTCGTGCACAGGCAGATCTATCATCTCTCGCGTGGGGATGCTGACGACTGTGCCCTGCAGGCGGTCTTTGTCGGCGGAGAGCCACGCCGGCACGATAACCGAGCTTGTGGCCGCGAGGATATCCTTGAAGCGTTGGCTTTGGCGCGCGCTTTCGGTGACGGTGATAACGTCGCCGGCTTTAAGGTTGTAGGACGCGATGTTAACGCGCTTGCCGTTTATGAGTATCGAGTTGTGGCTTACGATCTGGCGGGCTTCCCGGCGGGTGCGGGCAAAACCCAGGCGGAACAGCGTATTGTCAACGCGTGTTTCCAGCAAGGCCAGCAGGTTTTCGCCAACCACGCCGCGCATCTTGGACGCTTTGGCGAAGTAGTTGCGGAACTGCTTCTCAAGCACGCCATAGATAAACTTTGCCTTTTGCTTCTCGCGCAGCTGTGCGCCGTATTCGCTCATCTTGCGCATTTGGCGCGGCGGTTGCTTCTTCGATTTCTTGTATATTCCCAGGTATGCCGGTTCTATTCCAAGGCTTCTGCACCTTTTCAGCACAGGCTGTCTGTTTACTGCCATTAACTACACCTCCGAAAATTGAGCTAGACCCTGCGCCTTTTCGGCGGTCTGCAACCGTTGTGGGGGACAGGGGTAACGTCCTTGATCATCGAAACTTCAAGCCCGGCGGCCTGGAGAGACCTTATGGCGGCTTCGCGCCCGCTTCCGGGGCCTTTTACAAAAACTTCTATGGTGCGCAGGCCGAAGTCCTTGGAGCCGGCCGCGGCGGTGTCTGCCGCCATGCCCGCGGCATATGGCGTGGACTTGCGCGAACCCCTAAAGCCCAGGGATCCGGCGGACGACCACGACAGGGCGTTTCCGGCCGCGTCGGTGATAGTGACGATTGTATTGTTAAACGTGGATTGGATGTGGGCCTGGCCGCGCTCTACGTGCTTGCGCTCGCGGCGTCTGCGTGTTGCGGCTTTCTTGACTACCTTCTTTGCCAAGTTGCTAACCTCCTTATAAGCTGATGCAGCTTACTTCTTCTTGTTGGCGACTGTCCTTCTGGGGCCTTTGCGTGTGCGGGCGTTTGTTTTTGTGCGCTGGCCGCGAACGGGCAGGCCTTTTCTGTGACGGATGCCGCGGTAGCAGCCTATTTCAACCAAGCGTTTGATGTTGAGTGCTATCTCACGGCGGAGGTCGCCCTCTACCATCTGGGTTTTGTCGATAGCGTCGCGTATGCGGCCGACTTCGTCGTCGGTGAGGTCGCGCACGCGTGTATCCATGCTTACACCGGCTAGTGTAAGTATGTTCTGCGAGGACTTGCGGCCGATGCCGTAGATATAGGTCAGGCCGATTTCGACGCGTTTCTCTCTGGGTAGGTCTACACCTGCGATACGTGCCATGTTGTTGTTGCACCTCCATATTAGTTGCAATCTTGCGTATGTTATGTTGCGAGGCCGCTTCGGGGGCTTACCCCAACCTAGCCATAGTTGGCCAAAACTAATTCGCGCGTAGACTATTAGCCCTGGCGTTGTTTGTGCTTTGGATTTTCGCAAATAATGCGGATCGCGCCCTTGCGCTTGATGACCTTGCATTTTTCGCAGATCTGTTTTACTGACGGCCTGACCTTCATAGCCGGTCAACCTCCTTTGGTGTGTGGGAACTATTTATCGCGCCAGATGATCCTGCCCTTGGACAGGTCGTACGGCGACATCGCGATCTTAACTTTGTCGCCCGGGATGATGCGGATAAAGTTCATGCGCAGCTTGCCTGAAATGTGGGCTACAATTTGGTGGCCGTTTTCAAGCTTTACCATGAACATGGTGTTTGGGAGCTTTTCGGTTACAACGCCCTCCACTTCTATGACGTCGTCCTTCGACATGCATTACCTCCTCGCATGAGTATCATGCCTTGTGTTGATCGTATGCTTGAAGCGTTTTCACGATCTGTGCGTCGTTGATGTAGGCGCGGGAACCCAGCTTGGCGGCTAAGGCTTCGTCCGTGTGGTTAGTGGGCTGGATGTGCCTGGCCTTCTTCTTCTTTGCGCGAGCCAGCGGGCGGCTGGTGCCGTTTACAATATATGCAAACTCGCCGTCCACATCCACCACCACAAAGGCCTCGCCGCGGTCGCGCCCTGCCTTTGAGTAGACGATCTGACCGATCTGTAAAAGCATTGTACCACCTATTTTACTTGTGGGTTTATGAGTTTAGTACATAAGACGCGTAAGTATTTCGGGTTCGCCCTCTGTTACCAGGACGGTGTTTTCGTAGTGTGCTGAAAGCCCGCCGTCCTTGGTGACTACGGTCCAGTTGTCCCGCGTGGTCACAACCTCGCGGGAGCCTTGGTTGACCATAGGCTCTATGGCCAAGGTCATACCCTTGCACAGGCGCGGCCCCCTGCCTTGCTGGCGGAACATGGGGATCTGCGGATCCTCGTGCAGCTCCATGCCCACGCCGTGGCCCACATAGTCCTCCACAGAGGTGTAGCCGAACATCTCAACATAGTCCTGCACAGCGGCGGAGATGTCGAAGAGGCGGCAGTTTGCCTTGGCGAACTCGATACTTTTGTAGAAGCTTTCCCGCGTGACGCTTATCAGGCGCAGGGCTTCGGGCGAAACGTCGCCCACGGGGAAGGTGCGCGCCGCGTCGGCGTGGAAGCCGTTAAGGTATACGCCTACGTCGATGCTGATAATATCGCCGGATTTCAGTTTCCTGATACCGGGAATACCGTGGATGACCTCATTGTTGACGGAAGTGCAGATGCTGCCCGGGAAGTCGTTGTAGCCTTTAAACGACGGTTTCGCGCCGTACTTGCGCATATGTGCCACCGCCAAGCGTTCGAGGTCGCGCGTGCTTAAACCGGGTTCTATCCGGGATTTAAGCAGCGCGAAGACCTCCGCCACAACGTGCCCTGCTTCGCGCATTCTGGCGAGCTGGTTGTCGTTCTTTATCGGTATGGCCATAACTAGCTTAGGAAGCCTTTGTAGTGGCGCATAAGCAGCTGGGACTCAAGTTGTTTCACGATCTCGAGGGCAACGCCTGTGAGGATCAGCAGGGTTGTTCCGCCGAAGCCGACTTGCAGGCCGAGCGTCCATTCAAGCAGGGTGGGTATCGACGCGATGATGGCATATGCACAGCCGCCGATCCACGACAGGCGGTATACTGTACGCGCGATATAGTCGCTGCTGGGCTTGCCTGGGCGTATCCCCGGGATGAAGCCGCCGCTCTTCTTCATGTTTTCGGCCATCTCGATAGGGTTGATGGAGAAGGACGTATAGAAGAAGGTGAAGAAGAATATCAGCACCACGTACAACGCCGCGCCGAAGGGATGTGTCATTCCGAGCCATTGTATCACTGTCTGCATGGTGGAGCCGGGCGTACCCGGGAAGAAGGAGCTGATCATCTCCGGGAACTGCAGCAGGGATATGGCGAAGATGATGGAGAGTACGCCCGCGATGTTAACCTTCAGCGGGATGTACGAGCTTTGCCCGCCGTACATTTGGCGGCCCACCATCTTCTTGGAGTACTGGACGGGTATGCGGCGTTCACCGCCCTGCACCAGCACGACAAAGGCCATGGTGGCAAGCAGGAAGAAGATTATGCCGACAACGCGCGCCATGTTCTCCGGGGAGGTGATGCCCACTGAGTAGAGATCCCGCACGGCTGTGGGCAGAGCCGCAAGGATGTTCGCGAAGATTATGAAGGACGCGCCGTTGCCGATGCCCTTTTCGGTGAGAAGTTCACCAAGGAACATGATGAAGATGGTGCCGGTAACGAGAGCAAGCACGGCAATGAAGTAGGTGAACAGCCCCGGTGTGTAGAAGAATTCGGAGAAGCTGATGATCATTGCGGTACCTTGCAGTGTTGCAAGGCCAACCGTCAGCACGCGGGTGATCTGGTTGATCTTCTTGCGGCCTTCTTCGCCTTCCTTCTTGATTGCTTCCAGCCTGGGAATGGCGACGGTAAGCAGCTGCATGATGATGGACGATGTGATGTACGGAGCGATACCCAGCATCAAGATACCCGTTCCGCCGCCGGCTATCATAAAGAACAGAAGTTCCGCGCCCGTGGCTTGTTCGCGCATCAGTTGCAACAT
>WRAA01000109.1 GCA_009780445.1 Defluviitaleaceae bacterium | reverse complement strand
TTGCTCGTCTTGGTAGTTTGATATGTGATTATATTTCATTTGGCTACACCCCGCTTATTGGGAGTATATCACACTTGTTTTAATTTCGAAAGAGGTCTATTGACGTTGCCGTCGCTACCTGTTCGTTGTCAGCTACGGCGATACGGGCGCGATATACAACAACGAAGGCCGGCGGCAATTCGACGTAGCCACAGGCCAACACAGCGAGGCGCACTTCACCGACAACGCCGTAGTCATAGCCCCGCTTCACGGCACCCCCGTTGTGTACAGTCTGGAAAACGGCCGTCGGATACATACGCTTGAAATTGATGCGTTCCTAACATACGTACACCAAATGGGCGACAACATAGTCATAGAATACATAACGGCACAAGGAGAGCGCTTCGCAACATTAACAAACGCCGACTTCCGGACCATAGCCAATCTGCCATGGTTGACGGACATCAATATTCCCGCCGGCCTGTTAATGTTCGATTACGGACTGGGCACTGTGCTGTCAAGCCCCGTATATTCGCTGGAAGACCTGGAGGTAATTGCGGCAGCAAGGTCAGATTGACATAACATCACAACCTTCTGCGTAACAATGTTACGCGAAAAGTAACTTGTTACCTATGCCGTGCTAACAGTACGATAACGCCCAAACCCATAGACTTCCGAAGAGCTATGCGCTATGATGTTTTCATAACAATCATGGCGTGAGCCGCAAGGCTCTATCATTCGGAGGTTTTAAAAATGCCGGCAAAGAAAATTCAAGCGAAACAGATGCACTCGGAAAACATGAAGGTGAAGAGCTTCAAACTGTTCGACGCGGTTCTCGCCGCGGTGTGTGTGATCCTGGTGGTGGAATCGGCCGCGCCAACGGCGGCAATCGGCAACAGCCAGTACTTCTGGTGGGCGTTCATGTTCATTACGTTCTTCATACCATATGGTCTTGTCACTGCGGAACTCGGCGCGGCCTACCGCGACAAGGGCGGCCTGTTCGACTGGGTACAGCGGGCGTTCGGCCGCAACTGGGGCAGCAGGGTCGCGTGGTACTACTGGATACAGTTCGTGTTCTGGCTCGCGTCCCTGGCCGTGCTGTTTACGGAAGTCAGCAGTCAGATCATGGGCAGAGCCATCCCTGTGTGGACGGCGGTAATCGTCCAGCTTGCCTTCATCGTCTGCATGTGCGTGGGAAGCATGATGCCGATATCGGTCAACAAGTGGCTCATAAACCTGGGCACCTACGCGAAGGTTCTGCTGATGACGGCTCTGGGCGTGTTCGGCCTCTACTGCGGCATAGTCTACGGCTTCGCAAACCCCGTCACCGGCGCGGGAGACCTCCTGCCAAGCTTCGCGGGTGTCTCCTTCATAGCCGTAATCATCTTCAACTTCAAGGGCTTCGAGGTAGTGGCCGCCTTCACCGGCGACATGGATAACCCTAAGAAGCAGATCCCCATGGCGCTGCTGCTCGGCGGCATACTGATCTCCTTCTTCTACATCTTCGCGGCCTTCGGCATAAGCGCGGCGATCCCCGTGGCGGAGCTGACAACCTACGGCGGGCTGGTGGACAGCTTCGTGGCCTTCTTCACGATACTCGGCCTTCCCGGCCACATACTCGTGCCGATAGTCGGCATACTGTTCCTCTTCACCCTGTTCATCAACGTGCTGTCGTGGGCGTTGGGCGTAAACTACGTGGCCTCCCACGCGGCGGAACAAGGCGCGATGCCGAAGGTGTTCGCCAAGCGTAACGCGGAAGGCGCACCCCTGGGCGCGTCCGTCCTCAACGGCGTTGTGGCCGGCCTGATGGTCATAGCCGTGCCGTTTATCCCGAACCCTGACATATTCTGGGGCTTCTTCGCACTGCAGATCATCACGCTGATCCTGGCCTACATGTTCATGTTCCCCGTTTTCAAGAAGCTGCGCAAGATCGACCCTGACGCGGAACGCCCCTTCCGCATACCCGGCGGCAAGGCAGTAATCAACATCATCACCTACATGCCCGTGGCCATGCTCACCCTCTCCGCGATATTCTCCATGGTATACCCTCTCGCGGACGGCGTATGGTACTTCGACTCGATGCTGGTCATCGGCACCGTCGCCGCCGTTTTCATCGGCGAGCTGATCGTCTACACAACCGGCCGCAGCGTCAAGGCAAAGCTGCCCGCACACGGCAGACGCGGCGAAGCATCCTATTCGCGCTAACCCATCACAATATCGAATAACCGGAGCGGACGCACTTTAAAGTGCGTCCGTTCTTCGTAACAGCCTATGAAATTCTTGAAAATCATCTAAGGACATCATCACCCTGTACCATCTGACGCGGGTACTCCCCAAAACTGAAATTTCCCGGGAGATTGAGATGTTTGGAAAATCAGGATCGGTGCTTATATCAACACGCTTTGTTCCTTTGCCGTGTACATCGATCATTATACGGTAATGATAGGCATGGTGAAATATACCGGGAGGGGAGGGTCCGGGATTGCGAAGAGTTGGCAGCGGAGGTCCCATGCTGCTTCCGCGCGGGAAAAAATACCTCTGCAGCGGCATTGCACTCAAAAAAGCATAGACCCTCTTGATCTCATAAGGGGCAGTAACAATATATTCTGTTCGCGCAATAATTTCAAAAGCATCTGCATTAACAGCAAGCTGCGTCCATGTAATTTCAGATTCATCAATATATATCGATTTAATATCTTCAGCATTAATACTCCTGCCAAATTCAGCGGAAAGCATATCCTCCAAATAAAATATCCGTAAGGCCAGTACTCCGTGAAGCAATATTGTCAAAATAATAACACATGCAAGCGCAATAATTGCTTTAGTACTTCTGTTATACGGAACGCCGGAAACATCTTCATCTGCCGAGCCGATTCCGCGACGCTTCACCGCGGAACTCGGCGACAGCAGACGGAATATGTTTCTGAGCTTCCGTATAGTTGAAATTATGAGATGTTCAAATGATTTTTTCATTTCAAGATCCTCCCGGGATTTTGTTATTTCAAACTTCTTGACCAATTATTTGAGATTATGGTGAGTATATCACATAACAAGGGGGAGCAATAGGCAATTGTCATTTTTTCTCAAATCAATCTTTCTTCACAGTTTAGACACAACTATATTGACATCAAGCGGTATGAGGAGTATAATTATTGGTAAAAAGTTGCACGACAGGAGGTTGTACATGGACACCGTGTTGCTTGACGGGAAGAGCCTGGCTCTTGCCGACGTTGTAAAGGTCGCAAGGCGCGGCTGTGCTGTTGGGCTTAGCGAACAGGCCAAGGCGGCTGTTACGAGATCTCGCGAATATGTGGACCGCCTTGTGGCGGAGGGGCGCGTGGTGTACGGCATCACCACCGGCTTTGGCGAATTCAGCAAGGTGAGCATCGCAAACGATCAGACGGAGCTTTTGCAGAAAAACTTGATCGTGAGCCACGCCTGCGGTGTGGGCAATCATTTGCCGGAGGATAGTGTTCGCGCTCTGATGCTGCTGCGCATAAACGCTCTGTCACAAGGTTTCTCGGGCATACGCCTAAGCACCGTGCAGGCTCTTGCGGACATGCTAAACGCCGGCATTGTGCCGGCCATACCCGAAAAGGGTTCGCTGGGCGCGTCGGGGGACCTCGCTCCGCTGTCGCACATGGTGCTGCCGCTTATGGGCATGGGCGAAGCTTATTACGGCGGGCAGCTTATGCCGGGCGCGGAGGCTCTGCGGCGTGCCGGGCTTGAACCTGTGGTGCTTACGTCCAAGGAAGGCCTCGCGCTTATCAACGGAACACAGGTGATGACCGGGATCGGCGCGCTTACGGTGTGGGACGCGCAGAACCTTCTCAAGGTCTGCGATATCGCGTCGGCAATGGTTTCGGAAGCGCAGAACGGCGTCACTGACGCATACATATCGGACATACACGAAATAAGGCCGCACCAAGGCCAGATGGACACCGCGGCGAACCTTCGCAAGCTGCTTGACGGAAGCGAGCGCACCACACGCTCCGGCCAGATCCGCGTGCAGGACGCATACAGCCTGCGCTGTGTGCCGCAGATCCACGGGGCAAGCAAGGACGCCGTGCGCTTCGTAAGCGACAGGGTCTCCATAGAAATGAACTCCGTAACGGATAACCCGATTATCCTCGCAGACAAGGACATGGCCATTTCAGGCGGCAACTTCCACGGTCAGCCGGTAGCCCTGGGCTTCGACTTCCTGGGCATAGCGTTGGCTGAGCTTGCAAACGTATCCGAACGCCGGATCGAGCGGCTCGTTAACCCTGCTCTCAGTGGGCTGCCGGCATTTCTGACAAAACAAGGCGGGCTGCACTCGGGCTTCATGATAGCCCAGTACTCCGCAGCCGCCCTTGTCTCCGAAAACAAGGTCCTGGCGCACCCCGCCAGCGTAGACTCCATCCCCTCCTCCGCAGGGCAGGAGGATCATGTAAGCATGGGCACCATCGCGGCCAGAAAGGCACGTGAGATCTACTTCAACACAAGCCGCGTCCTTGCCATAGAGCTGTTCGCCGCCGCACAAGCCATCGACATCAGTGCGCGCCCGCAACACAACAGGCTCGGCAAGGGCACCCAAGCGGCCTATGATATAATACGCGCTGCTGTTGACACAGTAGTCAACGACCGCGAGCTGTACGTGGACTTCGAAAAGGTTGCCGCTCTGATCGACAGCAACGCAATCGTAGAAGCCGTGGAGGCCGCCGTCGGCGAACTGCTGTAACGTTACAAGAATGGGGGAAAAGACTATGTTTGCCGATCTGATTTTTAACCCTGTAACCCTGTCCGTCTTGGTAATGGTGGGGCTTTGCCTTGCAAAGTTCAACATCATCCTGTCCGTTATCATCGCGACGCTTTTCGCGGGGCTTATGTCCGGCATGACGCTTAGCACCATGCCCGGGCCTGACGGCCAGAACGTGCTTGGCATCATGCAGGTGTTCGTGCGCGGCTTCGGCTCCATGAACAATATCGCCTTGGCCTATGTGCTGCTGGGCGCGTTGGCCTATGCGCTCCAAGCTTCCGGCCTTGCCGCCAAGTTCGCCAATGTGCTGAACAAGCTGTTCGGCAAGACGTCATGGCTGTTCCTGATAGTGCTGGCCATCGTCGCCAGCTTCTCGCAGAACCTTATACCGATCCACATCGCCTTCGTGCCGATCTTGGTTCCGCCGCTTCTCGCAATGATGAACAAGCTGCAGATCGACCGCCGCGCCGCGGCCTGCTCTATCGCCTTCGGCCTAAAGGCTCCCTACATACTCATACCCCTGGGCTTCGGCGCGATCTTCCACAGCATAGTCGCCACCAACATCACCAACAACGGCCTGGACGTGTCGGAGATGAACATTTGGCCGTACATGATACCTCTGGCAATCGCCATGGTTATCGGTCTGTTTATCGCCATCTTCATATCCTACCGCAAGCCGCGCCACTATGACGACAAGCCGCTGCTTGTGGCCGCTCCCGTGGATCCGGACGACATCACAGGCAAGTTCAAGCCCAAACACTGGGGCGCGCTGCTTGGCGCACTGGCCACCTTCGGTATGCAGATCTGGGCAGACCAAACCTTCCCCGGCAGTGCGCTGTGGGCCCTCTCGGTGGTCGCTGCCTTGTTATTAATCAACATGTTTGCCTTCGGCACGCTCAACCCGCGCCGCGAAAAGCTTAACGAGTGCATCAAGGGCGGTATCGGCCTCATGGGCTTCATCGCCTTCGTAATGCTTGTTGCCGGCGGCTTTGCCGAAGTTCTGCGCGAAACGGGCGGAATCGGCACACTGGTTAACGCCGCGCTCTACCTTGCGGGCGACAACATGCTCATGTCACTCATCGCCATGCAGGTCATCGGTCTGCTCATCACCATGGGCATCGGCACATCCTTCGGCACAATCCCGCTTATCGCGGCCGTGTTCGTGCCGTTCATGATGGCCATGGGCTTCTCCCCCGCCGCCATCATCATCACCATCGCCGCCGCCGGCGCAACGGGCGACGCTGGTATGCCGCAGTCCGACACGGCGCTCGGCCCCACAGCCGGCCTTGATGCCGACGGCCAGCACGACCACATCTGGGACACATGCATCCCAACCTTCGTACACTTCAACTTCCCGATAAAGATCGTCGGCATAATCGCCGCAATGATCGTCGCGTAGTTTGCCGCATTATCGCAAACAAAATAGGTCTGACGAGTGTTCGCTCGCAGACCTATTTTGTGTTAAATGATACTGCAAGTTCGCGCAGAGCAGCCGGATCGTTCTTGGAAGGATCGCGGCATACCTCGTCCAGCAGATATTGCAGAGCCGCGCCTATCTTCGCGCCTTCGCAAAAGCCCAGCTGCTTCAGGCCGTTGCCGTCAATGGCCAGCGCGCCGATGGTGTACGCCTCGCCGCGGCTGTGGATCAGCGCGGATTGGCGGCGCACCTCGCCGATTAACTCAAGCTTGCCGGCCGGTCCGTAGCTTTCCGCCTCCAGCTCCTGTAGGTAGAGGATGTTCTCCAGCCCCGCCCGCCCGAAGGCTCCCAGAGCTTTGCGCACGCTGTACGCGTCTGTGCCGAATGTGCGGCCAACACCCTCCGCGAGGACGCGCACCGTTTTCAGCGTGGTGTTGTCGAACTTAAAACGCTTGATGAAGCGGGAGACCTCCGCGTCAGGACAGCGCAGGAGCAGGAAGCAAAGCCGGTTGTGCAGATTTGTGTCGCAGACGGCCAGCAGCGGCTCTATGTACGGAAAGCTGTCCGCAAGGTATGCCAGGCTCGGCGGGTCTATGGCCTTCCACAGGCCTGT
>WRAA01000108.1 GCA_009780445.1 Defluviitaleaceae bacterium | reverse complement strand
TTGGGGCTAAGGTCCAGATCGGGCAGGGCGTGCCGCCCATATTCCTTGACGATCTTCCACAGCCCCTGGCGTGTGAGCCTGCGCCCTGCCATGCTGACAAAGAGGGGGGCGTCGGGATCGTCATGCGGTGCGTTTGCGGCGGCCAGTATCTTCGGGCGGGCGTGGTGTATGTAGGCCATCAGCGGCTCGCGCAGGTGCGGGTCGAGGTCTGCGGCGTGGGTGTCACGTGCGTTGCGGTAGGTGATGGTGCCGGCGATGCCGTCTACGTCGCAGAGGTTCAGCTCGGTGATGATGCCTATGCGTATCGGCGTGAAGGACAGCACGGAGGTTATGGCGTGGTTGCGGATGTCCTTGGCCGTGGAGTTTGGCGTGGGCGCGCTGTCAAGCAGCTTGTCCCTGTCCGCGCCGGAGAGTGTGGCCGGCGGCGTCCGCGAAAACTTCGGCGAGCGCAGCAACAGCGCGGGGTCCGAGGTGATATCCCGCTCGTAGTAGAGGTACTTGTAGAAGTTCTTGATAACGGCGATACAACGCGACACTGTGGAGGCGTGCTTCCCGCTCTTGTGAAGGCGCAGGACATAGGCCATCAGCGCGGTAGACGTGGCCGCTTCAATACCCTTGGGGCTTACCTCCGCCAGGTAGGCCTCCAGAGCGCAGAGGTCGCGGCGGTAGGCCAGCAGGGTGTTTTCGCCCGCGCCCTTCGCTGCGGACATATGGTTTATGAACTTACTGATAAACGGACTCATGCGAACCTCTTGCTATAGAAAGTTTAACCTCCGTGCGGCTATCGGTGCAAGATATATGTCCATGGCCGAGGCTGCAAGCGCGACGAACACGGCCACGGCCAGCACTTTTGCGTAGCGGCGCAGGGCTGCCTCTCCGTAGTTGTGCCGCCGGCCGTTGTGCGTCAGGCAGATGTAGCTGATGCTGTTTGCGCATACGTAGAGCAGTGCGCAGGCCGTCAGCACTGCCTGCGGAAGGTAGACCAGCAGGGCGGCCAGGACGTCCCGCAGATCCAGCGACACAGCGAGGATCGCGGTGGTGAAGCCGTAGCTTATGCCTTGCAGGAACACTACGGGATAGGACAGGAAGCCCGCGGCACGGGCAAAGGCAAGCAGCCAGATGATCAGCGCGAACAGGAGGTTGCCCACGGTATGCTGTAACATGCTCAAAACTGTGGCGGCCTGCTCTGTGTGCGCAAGGCTTAAAAAGTGTGCCGCAAGATCGGCGAACAGGGCGGCTTGCTCTGCTTCGCCGCGGCTCATGGCCGCAATCGCCCCGACGACCAGCCCCGTCACAAGGCATATTACCGCAGCCGCCGTAATTGCTGTTTGGCGCGAATACATGGCGTGTCGTGCCAGTCTTGAAAATCGCGGCATATCGCCCTTCCTCTCGTGTAACTTCTCTATGGTACAAGTATATTCGAGAGGGCTTGCGTAAATGCCGGAAATTAGGAGCTATGACTGCGCACGCGGTAGGCCAGAACGGCCGTGACGGTTTTTGCGTCGGTGATGGCTCCGCCGAAGATCATGGATACAGCTTCCTCCGGCGTGTAGAACTCAACATCTATAAACTCTTCGTCGTCCAAGTTCCGGCGGCTTGGGGTCAGATCTGTGGCCAGGAATATGTGGAGCTTCTCGCTCAGATAGCCGGGGGAAGGGCTGACTTGCAGGAAGGGCACCACATTGGACGACTTGAAGCCGACTTCCTCCTCAAGCTCGCGCGCGGCACACTCCAGATGGGTCTCTCCGGGATCGACCATGCCGGCGGGAATTTCGAGCGCGAGGCCGCCCAGCGGGTGGCGGTACTGCCGCACGAACACCAGCTTGCCGTCGGCGGTCACAGGCAGAACCGCCGCGCCGCCGGGGTGCTTCACAACTTCCCGCAACGCGCTGCGCCCGTCCGGCAGGGTTACGATGTCGTGCACTACGTCAACGATACGCCCGCTGAACACGGTTGTTGACTGTGTTGTTGCGTATATATGTTCCAATGTACAGGCTCCTTTATGCAATTGGGGCGAAGGCTCGTAATATGGCGTACCACAGGCGTTGCGGCGCGGATACGTTCTTGCGCCACGCCCTTAGCGATATCTCCTGCGAATCGTCCATGGCGGTGATAAAGTCGTCGCGGATATCCAGGACAGCTTCACCGCCGGCTATCCATGTCGCGCACTCATGGTTGCGCCGTGTGCTTCTGTAGTCCGGCGCGGCGGTTGTGATCAGGCAGGACGCGTCGTCGCAGACCATTGTCTTGGAGTTCAGCTGTGCGTCGGTTTCGTAGACCTTGACACCGCTTTCCAGCAGGAGGCCGTAGAACGCGCGGGTACAGGCCGACGCAACCGCGCCGGCCGACGGCGCACCGGTCACAATCCGCACATCCACACCGCTGTCCGCGGCAAGTTTCAAGGTTTGCATCAGTGTAACGTCAGGCTCGACGGTTGGTGTTTGCAGGTAAACATAGGACTGCGCGGAGGATATCATACGCAGATAGGCCGTGCGGATGGGGTGCTGTTGATCCGCGGGGGAGTCGCCGAATACGGCGACGAAGGACTGTTCCTCCAGATAGCTTAGGTTGGGGCGGTAGAGCGAGTAGTCGAAGTTGGTCTTGGCCAGCGTGTCCCACATGTTCATGAAGATTATGCTGGAGCTCCACACCGCGTCGCCGCGAAGCACATAGGTCGTCACCCCGCCGTAGAGAAGCTCGTCGCTAAGGCTCGAGCATGTGCTGCTAAAGGCTACGTTGCCGTCGATCACGATCATCATGCGGTTGTTGTGTTCAACACCGAGGCGGCCGAATTCGCAGCAGTCTATGCCGGCGTCCCGGCAGCTTTGCCGAAAGCCGCGGGGCAGCCGGCCGCCGGAGGCGTGTTTGTCGTAGATCAGCCGGATCTCTATTTCTTCCTCCACCTTGCCCTCCAGCACCTTGAATATCTCGCGGAATACCGTGCCGGTGTTCAGCTTGCCGCATTCGATGAAGATGAACTTCTTGGCCTTGTGCAGTTCGTCCACAAGGATGCGCAGGAAGTCCTCTCCGTCGGCGAATACGGTCGAGCGTGTGTTCTTGACGACCGGGAAGCCCGATACGTTCAGTATCGCCGTGCCCTGGCCGTGTACGCCGACATATGCCGAGAGTTCCTCCAGCACCTTGGGGCTTTGCTCTATAAAGTGGGCGTTCTTGCCGGCCAGGGCGCGGTGTGCCGCCCGTGAGCGCACGGCGAACATGCCGCCGCCGTACACAGCGTACCAAACACCCCCCACCACAGGGAACAACCACAGCAGGCCCAGCCACGAGAGCCTGGTGCTGTGGTTGGGCATACGCAGGATTACTATCAGGGCAGGCACATAGAGTACGGCGGCAACGGCGAGCATCCATAGGTTGACGATTATTTCTTCCTGCCACGCGCTTACGGCGATGGTGACAATGTATATGTTGACGGCCAGCTGTACTGCCGCCAATATCAGGAAGAAGGCAGGTTTTGCAAAGTTGATCGGCTTGTTGTGTGTTCTGCGTTTCATCCGGCACCTCGATACATTTTCTACATCGTGTACATTGTATAATAGTTACCGGTTTGTGTCAAGTTTTGTACGTAAATTTAGAGGCTGTACAACGTGTTGAAAGCCTGTTATAATTGTATCGTTATGAGAGAGTTTTCATTGCACATATTGGATATTGTTCAAAATAGCGCCAAAGCGTCGGCTTCATCGGTGATTATAGAGATTTCCGAAGGAGCGGAGGACAAGCTGTTTTCGTTCGCGATAACGGATGACGGAGCGGGGATGAACCGCGACAGGCTGGAGTTTGTGCGCGCGCGGGTTGCGTCCGCCGTCAAGCCGGAGGTTGACCTTGGCGCGGACGGACGCGGGCGGGGTTTGGGGCTGTGGATGCTGGGGCAGTACTGCACCCGCTGCGGCGGGCATCTGGAGATAATCTCCGAGGCGGGCGCGGGAACGTGTATACGCGCAAGCTTGCCTACGGACTCACCCAACAGGCTGCCCATGGGCGATATCGGCGCGACACTGCGCCTTCTGCGCCACATGCATCCAGCGATAGAGGTAACGTACATTACGAAAGGAGATAACCGTGCGCTTGCTAACATTTAAGAGAGGGATACACCCGCCCGATTCAAAAGCTTTATCGGAGAAAGAGCCGATAAACGTGCTTTTCCCGAAGGTCGGGGCGTTGCTTGTGTTCCCCATGAACCAGCATATCGGCGCGCCGTGCGTGCCGCTTGTGGAGAAGGGCGAGAGGGTCTTGCTGGGGCAGAAGATAGGCGAGGCCGCGGGCTTCGTGAGTTCGCCCGTACACGCCAGCGTTTCGGGTACTGTGGCGGACATAACGCCGTGGCTTACGCCGGGGGGAGCTATGTCGCAGTCCGTTATCATCGAGAACGACGGCAGGATGGAGGAACTCCCGGGGATCAATACATACACAGACTACAAGCTCCTGACGCGTGAGGCAATGCTTGAGATGATCAAGGAGGCCGGGATAGTGGGGCAGGGCGGGGCGGGCTTCCCCACCCACGTAAAGCTTTCCCAACCGTCGGACAAAAAGATCGACTACTTCATCATGAACGCCGCCGAGTGCGAACCCTATCTGACAACCGACTACCGCGTGCTGATGGAAGAAACCGACGTGATCATCCGCGGCGTGCAGATGATCCTGCATATATTCCCAGAAGCAAGAGGCATCATCGCCATCGAGAACAACAAGCCCGACGCGCTGAAGCTGATGGCGCAGAAATGCACCGACCCGCGCATAGAAGTCGTCGCCCTGCAGACCAAGTATCCGCAGGGGGCGGAGAAACAGCTCATCACGGCTTGCACCGGGCGGGAAGTTCCCTCCGGCGGCCTTCCGCCCGATGTTGGCTGTATCGTGAACAATGTGGACACGGTGATCGCCATTGAACGCGCCATACACCGCGGCCGGCCGATAATGCGCCGCATAGTTACGGTAAGCGGCAAGGCCGTGGCCAACCCCGGCAACTACAAGGTGCGCATCGGCATGAAGTTTTCCGACCTTATTGAGCTTACCGGCGGGCTAAAGGAAGAGCCGCACAAGATCGTGGCGGGCGGGCCGATGATGGGTGCGGCTATGTATACGCTGGACGTGCCTATCGTAAAGACCTCCGGCGCGATACTGCTGCTGAACAAGGAAGAGAGCGAGATACCGCCGGAGAAGAACTGCATACGCTGTGCGCGCTGTGTCAACCACTGCCCGTCCGGGCTTATGCCGCTGGTGCTGAACCAACAGGTCATCCGCAACGAGTTCGACAAGTTCAGGCAGACCAACGGCATCGACTGCATCGAGTGCGGATCCTGCTCCTATGTCTGCCCGTCCAAGAGGCATCTTGCGCAGTCCATAAGGTACGCCAGGCGCAAGATTTTGACGAAGAAGGTTTAGGTGAGGACAATAGATACGATGAGTGATAAGAAGTACTTGGTTACAGGCACCCCGCACATCCGCGACAAGGCAAGCATCAGCGGGATCATGCTGGATGTTATCATCGCCCTTGTGCCGGCCACCTTGGCGGGGGTGTTCTTCTTCGGCGCGGACGCGGCCCTGGTCGTGGTTGTGAGTATCGCGGCGGCTGTGTTCTTCGAGTGGGCGTTCAAGCGGGTGACAAAGAAGGACTGCACCATAAGGGATCTTAGCGCGGTTGTTACGGGCTTGCTGCTCGCGCTTAATCTGCCGGCCACGGTTCCGCTGTGGCTGCCGATAGTGGGCGCGTTTTTTGCCATTATCGTGGCGAAGGAGCTGTTCGGCGGGCTTGGGCAGAACTTCATCAACCCGGCCCTTGTGGGGCGCATATTCCTTGTGGCGGCGTATCCCGTGCTTATGCTGAACATTCCACAGCCTGTCCGAACCATCGGGGCGGGGCTGTTTCCCAATGCCGATGTGTCTACGGCGGCTACACCGCTTGCGGCCGCGGCGGCAACGGCAGCCACGACGGCAGCCACAACAACTGCGACTACCGCCGCAACAACTGCGGCAACAACTGCGGCCACGGGCGTAACGGCGGCGACCGACGTAGTGACGGCGGCCACCTCAGACGCAATAACCGGCGCGACACCGCTGTCATTGGTGGCCTGGACGGACATGGTGCCTCTCGCGGGGGACTACTTCGACGCCTTTATCGGGAACATGCCCGGCATGATCGGCGAAACTTCGGCCGCCGCACTGCTCCTCGGCGGGCTGTACCTGATTGCGCGTAAGGTCATATCCTGGCGCATCCCCGTGATTTACATAGCAAGCCTTGCCCTGCTTACGTTTGTGTTCGGCAGACAGGGTATGTTCACCGGCCTCTGGCTGTATGAAGTGCTGCTGGGCGGCCTGATGATCGGCGCGTTCTTCATGGCCACGGACTACAGCAGTTCGCCGGTTACGCCGCGCGGGCAGATTATCATGGGGCTGGGCTGCGGCGTGCTGACCTTTGCGATACGGCACTACGGCGGTTATCCGGAGGGCGTGGCCTTTGCCATTCTGCTGATGAACCTGTTCGTGCCGCTCATAGACAAGTATACGCGCCCGCGCGTCTACGGCGTTACAAAGGTGAAGAAGGGGGCGAAGGCGTGAACGACATTATGAAATCGGGCGCGGTACTGCTCACGGTTACGGTTATCGCCGGCCTGTGCCTCGGCTTCGTACACGAGCTTACGCGCGAACCCATCGAGAGACAGCTCCAACAAGCTCTGAACGAATCCATGGGCGCGATCCTGCCGCAGGCGGATTCCTACCACGAAGTGGAGGGCTTCGAGCCTGTGGACACCCTGTTCAACCTCACCCGCGGCGAGGCCGGCGGGGTTGTTGTGGGCTATATCATCGGCGTGAGCCGCTCGGGTTACTCCGGCATGATCGACGTGCTGGTGGGCATCAACACCGACGGCGTGATACAGGGCATCAACATCCTGCGCCACACCGAAACGCCGGGTCTTGGAGCGAACGCCGCCCTGCCGGCCTTTACCGACCAGTTTATCGGCG
>WRAA01000107.1 GCA_009780445.1 Defluviitaleaceae bacterium | reverse complement strand
TGTTGTTGACAAGGGGTGCGCGTTACTAATATAATTGGGCTGAAACTGCTTTATAGCAGTTCCGCTTGACACTAAGCTTCATCGTTCGCCGGAAACCGCAGTGAACCATTGCGGTTCCGGCTCCGATTCAGCAAGTGTCAAGTGGAACTGCTTTAGTGAACGGAGGTTTGCGCGGGATGTCGTTTCTTACGATGAAAACATTGCACAGCGTGTTGGGCGAAATGAAGGAGAAGTTTGCGCACATTGCTTTGGAGTGTGAAGTTGTTGGCCTTGGGCAGGCTCCGGGGCGTGTTCTTGCGGCGGACGTTGTTGCCGCGGAGCAGTCGCCGGGGTTTGACAGATCCTGCGTGGATGGTTATGCCGTTGTCAGCGGCGATACCTTTGGCGCGTCGGAGAGTGTGCCGTGCTTCTTGAAGGTCTTGCCGCCGGCGCAGATGGGTATGGCCACGAAGGTGAGTGTCGGGCGCGGCGAGGCGGTGTACGTGCCAACGGGCGCACAGATTCCCGCGGGGGCGGATGCCGTGGTGATGGTGGAGTACTGCGAGAAGCTTTCGCAGGATACCGTTGCCGTGCTTCATGCCTGCGCGCCGAACACCAACATAATGTACAAGGGTGACGACTGCGGGTTTGGCGGCTTGCTTGCGGCGCGCGGCACGCGGATCACGCCCCTGCACATCGGCATTATGGCCGCCGCCGGCGTAACGGATGTGCCGGTGTACATAATGCCCTGCTGTGCCATAATCTCCACGGGCGACGAGATCGTCGGGCTTGGCGAGCCTCTGCCGCTCGGCTGCATACGCGACGTAAACACCCACATGCTGGGCGCGGAGCTGGAGGCCTACGGATGCCGCGTCACAAGCCGGCGTATCGTGGGTGACAGCTTCGGCGAGATTCGGGCGGAGATATGCCGCGCCGTTTGCGAAGCGGACATTGTGCTGATAAGCGGCGGAACCTCCGTCGGGGACAAGGACTATACACGCGCCGCGATAGAGGCCGTGGAGAAAGACAGCGTTTTCGCCCACGGAATCGCGCTCAAGCCCGGCAAGCCCACAATCGTGGCCAAGGTGGGCGGCAAGCCCGTTCTGGGGCTTCCAGGGCAGTGCGTTTCGGCATACATCGTGTTTAAGATGGTGGTGCAGCCGTTCCTGGACAGCCTGTGCGGCATCTCCGGAGGTCTGCCGCACCTTACGGCAGAGCTTACGGCAAACGTACATTCCGCACCCGGCAAGCTGACCGTGTTGGCCGTAAAGCTGAACTATGCCGGCGGCAAGTTCTACGCGGATCCGGTACACGGGAAGTCCGGCCTGATCAGCCACTTGATGGCCTCCGACGGGCTGATTTTGATCGGCGACAGGCGCGAAGGGCTTACATCAGGAGAGATTGTGGACGTGGTGCGGCTGTGATGGACAGGATTATGACGCCTCCGCGACATCAGAGATAATTATCGACCCCATATACTTATCATCGCCGCCGGAAGGTCTGCCGACTACTATACGAATAAACGCGCCGTTTATTTCCCGCTCCCATAACGCGGCCTCCACAAAACGTCCGTGCGGAATAACCGCAGACCGCCCTGTCGGCTGCCACGCTAAGGAATCCGCCTCGCCGCGAAAATATCTCGCAACCTCATACTTATCGTCAAAGCCGGCAAACAGAAGCGTAGTAAACACGATAACCGCTTCCATGTCCTGCGTTCCCGGGTTATAGACGTCCATGTAGGGAGAATCTCCGAAGTAGCCTAGGAACGTGATGCTCACACTTCTTCCGCCGTGCCATACGGTGTCCGACAAATACCCCGCCGCGGAATATCCGCTGTAGAGCCTGGATATGTTTCTGCGCCATTCCCCCCGGACTTCCGAAAGTCCGCTGTCACTGTCAATCTGTGAAGCTGTCCACTCCAAGCCGGCTTCACCGAGTTTGTCCGCAACAACATCTTCCCATGCAGGAAACCTTGGCTCAGTATTGAAGAACTTTACGGCACCCACGGCGCAAACGGCCGCGAAAACGAAGAACAGGATTATGGTCGGTGCGGCTTTTCGTCTATTCGGCATGGCTGACCCTCCCCGAAGATGTTCAGCACAGGTTTTAAGAATCTGTATAGTGAGGCTGTTCTCTCTGAAACGAAAATATTAAGTTGTACCAGCACAATGAGTAAAGAATCAATCTCGAATATGGATGAATGAATATTAGCGGCAAGGTGTAATATATATTTCGCAGAATGCCGGCATTGCCAAAAAGGTGCATAAGGGGATCTATGTTTAACATGAATATCAAAATTATAGCCACAGCCAGTTTGTGTGTGTTTATTTTGAGTTTATGGCGCAATAGTCCTTTAACATATCCGGCTGAAAAAATAGCCGCGATAACCAAGGTTAAGACATATTCCCTTATCAGCGCAGGATACCGGGCAAAACTAATATTAGAGTAAAATCTTAATTCCTCCAAAAAAACATGCAGAATTGTTACACAAAAAGTTGCTACAATAAGATATAATAATATTTTGCACGTAGCGACTATTAATCTTGCCATAATTCCACCTCACGGTTGTGTTAAAGCTTCTGTATGATATCGTAACATAGTTTTTATTGAAGTCAATAGGGAAAGATTCATATAAAATGTACACCGAAGTCCGCATATATGGTACAGTGATTAATTTAGTGTTGACAGGTGTGCGCTTTGATACTATAATTGAAGTGGAATTTTGTATATATTGCCTTGGAATGTGGACGTGGTGCGATTGTGACGAACAGGCAGAACATATATATCGAGAATAACGACCCCGCGGAGGCCATGGAGAGCTTCCTGCGTGAGCTGGATGTGCGGGGAGAGGCAGAGTTGGTCGGCATCGGCGAGGCTCTGGGGCGCAGCACCTACGCGCCGCATTTCGCAAAGGTGTGTGATCCCCTGTACAACGCCGCGGCTATGGACGGGATAGCCACATCGGCACAGGCAACGTTTTCCGCGTCGGAAACCGCGCCCGTCACCCTTGTGCTGAACCAAGATTTTGTCTATGTCAACACCGGCGGGCAGATCCCCGACAGGTTTGACACGGTTGTGATGATAGAGGATGTTATCGGGGCGGGCGGCGGCACCGTGCAGATTATACAGCCCGTGTATCCGTGGCAGCACGTCAGGTTTGTGGGCGAGAGCGTGGTGGCGGGGGAGATGATCTTGCCGTCAGGGCGCAAGATTCGCCCGGCGGATCTCGGCGCGCTTGCCGCCGGCGGGTACGACGCTGTGGAGGTGTTTCGCCGGCCGCGGGTCGGCATTATACCCACGGGCGCGGAGCTTGTGCAGTCCGCCGCGTTGCTTGCGCCGGGGCGGCTGATGGAGTCGAACTCATATGTGTTTGCCGCGCTTACGCAGGAACACGGCGGCGAGGCTGTGCGCTATCCCATAGTGCGCGACGACTTTGCGGAGCTGTTAAACGCCGTGAAGGCCGCCGCGGCCGAGAACGACATCGTGGTGATAAACGCGGGAACATCCGCCGGCACGGAGGATCATACCTTGGCTGCGCTGGAAGAGCTGGGCGCGGTACACACCCACGGCATGGCCGTCAAGCCGGGCAAACCCACGATCCTTGCGTTTGTGGGCGGCAAGCCTGTTGTCGGCATACCGGGCTATCCCGTGTCGGCATACCTTATGTTCGAGAAGTTCGTACTGCCGATTGTCGCGCGGATGCTGGGCGGTTGTGTGCCCGCGCCCGCCGTGGTTTCGGCCGTGCTGTCGCGGCGGCTTGTGTCCTCCGCCAAGAACGAGGAGATCGTGCGCGTTGCCGTGGGTAATGTCCGCGGCAGGTATGTGGCGACACCGCTGGAGCGCGGAGCGTCCGCCGTGATGAGCCTTGTGCGGGCGGACGGCAAGGTGGTGATACCCAGGCTGGCGGAAGGTTTCGAGGCGGGGCAGGAAGTTTGCGTGGAGCTGATGGTTCCGCGCGGCAAGATAGACAGCACAATGACGGTGATCGGCAGCCACGACCAGCTTCTGGACATCGTGGCGGAGCGTATGAACATATCTTCGGCGCACACCGGCAGCATGGGCGGCATAACGGCCATGAAGCGCGGCGAGTGCCATATCGCGCCTGTACACCTGCTGGACGAAGAGACGGGCGAATACAATGTTTCCTACATACGAAAGCATCTTGGCGGACGTGAAATGGCCTTGATCAGGGGCGTGGGCAGGGTGCAGGGGCTTATGGTGCCGCCCGGCAATCCCTTGGGCATAGGCGGCCTTGCGGATATCGCCGGCGGCATACGCTTCGCAAACAGACAGCGCGGCGCGGGTACGCGTCTGCTGATGGACTATGAGCTGAAGAAGCTGGGCATCGACCCCGCGCGGATACGCGGGTACGAAAAGGAGCTTAACACCCATCTGGCCGTGGCGGTTGCCGTGAAGTCCGGCAATGTTGACACCGGGCTTGGCGTGCTGGCGGCGGCTTCGGCCATGGGGCTGGACTTTGTGCCGGTGGCCAATGAGTCCTATGACTTTGCGGCGGAGCGGGAATTCTTGGAGGACCCGCGGGCGGCGCAGTTTATCGGCATTTTGAGGTCCGCCGGGTTCCGCGAGGTTGTGCTGGCGATGGGCGGATATACTCTCGAGGGAATCGGGGATGTAGTGTATGTATAGATGCGGCGTAATAACGGTCAGCGACAAGGGCGCCGCCGGAGAGCGCGAGGATATCAGCGGCGCGGTCATCCGCGAGGTACTGCGGGAGGCGGGGCTGGAGGTAACACGATACGAGATAATCCCGGACGATTTGGAGACGATCAAGAGCCGCCTGACCGCTTACGCCGACGATGGGCTGGACCTGATTCTCACCACCGGGGGAACGGGCTTTTCGCCCCGGGACGTAACGCCGGAGGCCACAAAGGCCGTGACAGAGCGCGAAGCCCCCGGCGTGTGCGAGGCGATACGCGCGCACAGTATGTGTATCACCAACCGCGCCATGCTGTCCCGCGCGGTCTGCGGGATACGCGGCTACAGCGTGATACTGAATCTGCCGGGCAGCCCCAAGGCCGTGCGGGAATCGCTGGAGTACGTGCTGGACGCGCTCGTACACGGGCTGGATATATTGTCGGCAAGCGCGTCGGACTGTGCGCGGTAGATAGCGTGATAGACAGCGTAATAGATGGGAGAGATTGAGTTGGCCGAACTTGTGGGGGAAGTACTTTCGATAAATGTCAGCACGGAGAAGGGTGTCGTCAAAACTCCCGTGGAAACGGCTGTGCTGGCGGCGGATCTGGGCATTGTTGGGGATGCGCACGCGGAGCCGGGCATCAAGCAAGTGAGTCTGCTGGCCAACGAAAGCGTGGACAAAATGCGTGAAAAGACCGACAGCCCGCTGAACTTCGGCGACTTTGCCGAGAACATTACCACGCGGGGCCTGGCTCTGCACGAAATGCCGATAGGCACGCGCTTCACCATCGGCGGCACATTGCTGGAGGTCTCGAAGATCGGCAAGGAGTGCCACCACGGTTGCGCCATCAAGGTAAAGGTCGGCACGTGCATCATGCCGCTGGAAGGCATCTTCGCAGTGGTGAAGGACGGCGGCGAGATACGCCGCGGCGACAAAATAACTGTGCCGGGGGTGATGTTGTGACAAATGAGCGCGACAAGCGGTATGACCGCAACGGGAAGAGCGTAACACCGGCTGATAACGAGATATTGGCCGTGAAGAAGGTCTGCGTCATCGGCTGCGGCGGGCTTGGCGGGTATATCGCCGAGATGCTCCTGCGCGTGGGTGTGCTGAACCTTACGCTGATCGACAACGACGTGTTCGACGAAACAAACCTCAACCGCCAGCTGTTCTCCACAGAGGGCAATCTGGGCAAGCCCAAGGTGTTCGAGGCCGAACGGCGGCTGATGAGCGTGGACTCGAAGGCGAAGCTTCGGCCGCTGCATACGCGGCTGGACGCGGCCAATGCCGGCGAACTGCTGGGCGGGCATGACGCGGTTGTGGACGCTCTTGACAATATCGAGAGCCGGCGTATCGCGGCAGAAGCTTGCGGAAAGCTGGGCATACCCTATGTCCACGGCGCCATCGGCGGCTGGAGCGCACAGGTTTCGGTGATAATGCCGGGCGGCGAGGGGCTTGCTCCGCTGTACGGTAATTTGACGGACAAGGACGTTGACAAGAGCTGGGGCAACTTGCCGTTCGTGGCAGGGTTCACGGCGTGTATGCAGTGCGCGGAGGTTGTGAAGCTTCTGCTGGGCAAGTCGCCGAATCTGCAAGGTTCCGTCGCCAGGGCGGATCTTATGTACTACGATTTTAACGTGTTCTAGCCAATGTTTACATATAGTAGTTTGAGCATACACAGCGCGGCACCCATTGACGACATTGAACAGCACCTGGGGGAGATTGGGGCGGCGCGGAAAGCTTGCGGCACCTATGCACTCGGCGGCATCGAGATAGAGATAGTTCCGCGTGATCCGTCGGCCTTTGGGCGGTTTAGTATACCTTGCCACGAAGTTTCGGTACGCGGAGACCGTATGGCCGCTGAAAACTTTCTCACCAATTTCAGGCTGCGCTTTCTGAGCCTGGGTGGATAAATTGATTTACTTAGAGAAAGAGGAGGATGAACTATGGCAACATCGTACAATGGTAAGGTTCTCAGAGTGAACCTGACGGAGCGCACGTGCAAGCTCGAGGATCTGGATCTGGGCATGGCCATGAAGTTTGTGGGCGGGCGCGGGCTTGGCTCCAAGGTTCTGATGGACGAGATCGACCCGATGGTGGATCCGCTTTCCCCGGGCAACAAGGTCGTCATCGTCACCGGTCCGCTCACAGGTGTTGCGGTGCCAACGGGCTGCCGCTACATGGTCGTCACAAAGTCGCCGCTGAACAACATGATCGCCTGCTCGAACTCGGGCGGTGTCTGGGGCGCGAAGTTTAAGTATGCCGGATACGACATGATGATCATTGAGGGCAAGGCCGACAAACCCGTCTACATGAACATCAACGACGGCAAGTACGAGATCCTGGACGCTTCGGACCTCTGGGGCAAGGAAACAGAGCATGTGGAGGAAGAGCTGAAAG
>WRAA01000106.1 GCA_009780445.1 Defluviitaleaceae bacterium | reverse complement strand
GCCCGGCTGATTTCAATAATAATCTAAGGACAATTTTCTGAGCAAAATCTTTTTCTTGGCTGGTCTGAAAAGGTACACCTTTTTAGACGCGCCAGTGAAAACAGCTAAGTTAGATGTTTCGTGGAGGTGTTTAGGCATGGTTAATGCTGATACTGTAAAGAAGTTGAAAGCTTGCGCAAACATTATACAGTATGCGGTAAAGACCCACGAGTGGGAGATGCTGGAGAGGCGTGCGGCATCGCGCCCCGCATATTATGGCGACGCGCTGTTGTTGGCCGCCGCAAATGAAACCGATGCGCACATGAAGGAGAGGATAGAGGCTGAACTGGCCTTGATATATGCTGTGATTGAGAACCTGGGCGACGGCGCAGACACGGACAGCGGCAAGCTGTTGAACCTCGATACGCGCAGGCTGAAAAAGATTGTGGGCAGGCTGCTTGAGTTCGCGGCGGAGCTTGAACAGGAAGAGCATTAGAACTACATAGGGCGCAAACAAGAGCGAGCCTTCGTGATGGAGGCTCGCTCTTGTTTGTGTAGAGGCTGCTACAGCACTTCGCAGCTGTGGCGGGCTTTCAGACGCGCCCAACGGCGGTCTACCTCGGTCTGGATCTGCTCCAGCATATCGGCGTGGCCGGGCTTGGTGAGGTGGCGCGTGCGCCCCATCATCTCGAACCATTGGGATACGGGGATCTTCTTGCCGCGATCCTCCGGGTTGTAGGTGAGGGTGGTTACGCCGTGTTCGATCTCGTAGAGCGGGTGGTAGCAGCAGTTTACGGAGGCCTCGATCACGGCGGCTTCGTTGGCGGGTACGTCGCCCCAGTTAAGCGGGCAGGCGGACAGCGCCTTGACATAGGCCGTGCCGTGGCGGCGCGAATATTCGCCGGCCTTTGCGGCCTTGCGGATGAAGTCTACGGGATTGTGTTCCGACACCGTGGCGATGTAGGGGATGTTGGTGCCGGCCATTATCTGCGGGGTGTCCTTGTGGAAGCCGGCCTTGCCGCTCTGCGCCGTACCCACGTGGGATGTGGAGGAGCGCGCGCCCATTGGCGTGGCATAGGAGAGCTGGTAGCCGGTGTTCATATAGCCGCCGTTGTCGTACTCGAACATGATGAGGCAGTGGTTGCGCAGGGCGGTGCCGATGCTCGGCCCCATGCCGATGTCCATGCCGCCGTCGCCGGAGACCATAACAAAGGTGATGTCGCCGCTTGGGATCTCGCCGCGCTTCTGGCGTTGGTGGAACACTTCCACAAGGCCGGAGAGGGTGGCCGCGCCGCTCTGGAAGAGGTTGTGGACGTATGGCACGCGGAAGGATGTGGTGGGGTACGGCGTAGTGACGACCATGCCGCAGCCTGTGTGGAAGAGCAGGACCACATTACCCTCGATGGCTTTCAGCAACAGGTTCACGTTAACGGGGATTCCGCAGCCGGGACACGCGCCGTGGCCGGGGGCTATTCGCTTGGGCATGGCGGAGATCTCCGTGAGGGTGCCGCCGGTGACTTCCATCTTGCCGGTGGAGGCATTAACGGCGGCAGAGGTGATGCCCGGGCGGGAAATTTCCTCGGTAATCGGCGCGAAGAACTGGCGCGTGTTGGCCTCGCCGTTGCCCTCGTAGGTTCCGAAGTAGTCGAACCGGCGCACGGTGCTTGCGCCAAGGAACTTGAAGCCTTCCTCGAACATCGCGGCGGCGTCCTCCACATAGAAGTCGCGGCCGCTCAGGCCGTAGACCCGCGAAAGCACCGGGGTGCAGCTTCCGGCGTCTTGCAGGGCGGCGCGGATTTCAAGGGACAGGTTGCCGCCGCCCGCGCCGTAGCTGTCCTGCCTGTCGGCTACGATTACCGCCTTGGCGTTCTTGAGGCAGGCGGCAAGGTTTGCCGCAGGGAAGGGGCGCAGCGCGCCAAGGGTGACTACGCCGACCTTCCTGCCCTCTGCGCGAAGCTTGTCGGCGGACACCATTGCCGTGTCGTAGGACGAACCAAGGATCACCAAAACGACCTCCGCGTCCTCGGTGTAGCTGCATGTCGTCACGGCATAGGCGCGGCCCGTGAGGCTTTCGTATTCCGCGAACACCTCGGGGATGACATTGCGGGATTCTTCCATCGCGAGATGGAGCTGGTACTTGTTGTTCAGCAGATCCGGCTCGTTCATGTACGCGCCGATGGTCACGGAGCTTTCGCAGTCCAGCGCGGAGAACGCTGGCTTGTAGCTTCCCAGGAAGCTCTGAACGTCACTGTCGCGCTCGAAAACTTGGGTGCGCCGCTTCTGGTGCGACGTAAAGAAGCCGTCGAAGGCCACGATCACCGGCAGCTTTACGCGCTCGGCGATCTTGAGGGCCATTATGTTCATGTCGTAGACGGCTTGCGGATCCTTGGCGAACAGGATGATCCAGCCGGCGTTTAGCGTGTACATGATGTCGCTGTGGTCGCCCTTGATGGACAGGGGGCCGGACACCGTGCGGCAGGCGATGTTCAGCACCATGGGCGCGCGGGTGCCGCTCTGCACGGGAAGCTGTTCCAGCGCGTAGAGCAGGCCGTTGGCCGACGTTGCGTTAAACACACGCCCGCCGCCTAATGCGCCGCCGTAGCAAATGCCGGCCGCGCCGTGTTCGCCGTCCGCGGGGATCAGCTCCACGTCGTGCCGGCCTTCGGCCTTTAAATAGTCCAGATGCTCCGCGATCTGCGTGGACGGCGTTATCGGGAAGTAGCCCATGATGTGGTAGTTGATCTGCTTGGCCGCGTAGGCCGCAAGCTCGTTGCCGCTCTCGAAGATAGTCTTTTGTGCCTGCATGTGCGCCTCCTGTAGCAGTTCCGCTTGAAGCGGAACCGCGACTAATAAAGTTCGTTAACTGTGGCCGATTCCGATTCCATGTACGAATTTGTGCCGGCGTCCTCGAACTGCATCTGCTTGACGATCAGATCCCGGTTGCGGACATGGTTCGCCCATATATCGTGTTCGCGCTCGTTGCCTGTGGTAAGGGCGTCTGTGGGGCAGATCTTGCAGCAGCGCAGACAGCCCTTGCAGTGGTGATAGTCCGGGCCTTGGTTCATCATGCGCGGCTTGCCCTTGTATTCGCCCCGCGCAAACTGGAACACCATGTCCGGGCAGGTGATGTCGCACATGCCGCAGTGTATGCAGGTTTCGCGCTTGAACACGGGGATGTAGCCCTCGCGGGATGCCGTGAGGTCGTTCTTCACCGTGGAGCCGTAGACAGGCACCACGCCTCCGATTGGCGCGTTCTTCCAGCCCCAGTGGGTCTGCGGCTCGGCATAAGGCACGAGCGGGAAGCGGCCGTCCGGCTCCAGCTTGCGGCCGGCGGCGGCCTCGTAGCCCTGGCGTATGCCGTCCAGGTTGCCCTGCAGGGCTTGCGGATACTTCACGCCCAGGGTCTCGCTCACGGCGTGTTCCAGCGCGTCCTGCGGGATAAAGCCGGAGGCCTTGGCCAACGCGCCCAGCATGACCATGTTCACGCGGGTCTTGGCCTGCGCGGCGATAGCCTGTGCGTCCACGCAGACAAGGGTGCCGGCGTGCATCCGCAGCATCTCGCGCACGGCGTCGGGTTCCTGCGCGGAATTCACGACCACGGTGGTGGCCTCTGTCGCGCCGGCCATCACGGGCAGCTTGCCCGCCAGCCTCTCGTGGAACAGGCCGAGCAGGTGCGGCATCTCCACAGGGCTGTTGACGCGTATCGGAGTTTCCGGCGCGGCATAACGCACAAACGCCTTCACGGGGGAGCCGCGCTTCTCCGACCCATAGCTGGAAAAGCTGGAGCAGTTCAGCCCCAGCCGCAGCGAAACCTCGCCCAAAATCTTGCCCGAAAGATTCGCGCCAAGCCCGCCGATGGACTCCAGCCGGATCTCGTAATAACCATAGCCGTTAACTTGCGGCAAAGATATTGCTTGCATGTGTGCCTCCCTCGTATCATCAAATTGCCATTCCCGCATATTGTTAGCACAGGCCGGCAAAATATACGCAAATGGATTGCTATTGTTGGTGTTGCGGGGTATAATGAACGAAAGGGAGGCGATAGCATGTCAGAAACAGCCGGCAACTACGCAAATTTAGAACCGAAACTCAAGGAAGAAGCAAAAGAGGTGCTTGACCGCTTGGGCATTCCCCTAAACATCGCCATCAACATGTTCCTGCGCCAGATCGTTATGCGCGACGGTATCCCGTTTGATGTAACCTTGCCGTGCGAGAGGCCGTTCGGCTTCGATCCTGTAACCAGGGAGGAGCTTCACGCCGAAATTATCAAGGGCATGGAGGACATAGAGGCGGGCAGGGTAGTGTCAATGGAGGAAATCAACCGGGAGATGGAAGAGTGGGAGAACAATGAGATGGAAAGTCAATATGTCGGAAGGCGCGAGGCGTGATCTGCGCGGGATTAGGACGGTATATATCAAAAATACTGCGTATGCCCGAAACCGCCGCAAGGCAGGTCAAAAGAATACGTAATGCCGCCGACTCACTGGATATAATGCCGATGCGTTTCAGGCTGTACGACGACGCGCCACCGAAGTACGATGGCATGAGGATGCTGCCAGTAGACAACTACGTGATACTCTATCACCTAAACGAAGCTGGCAACGTTGTGGAGGTTGTGCGCGTGCTGTACGGCGGGAGCGATATAGCGCGGAACTTGGGCGTGTCGGGCGACATTAGATGCGGACGCCGATGATGACGCTGAATTAGGAAAATGTTTGCAGGAAGATGCTTGCGCAAAGGGGATGAACGCATGTTGAGAGAAGAAAATGTGTACGCGGAGACAGAACGCGTGTTGGAGGATGATTCGCAGGGCGCGGAGGTGAAGTACAAGAAACCGTTCGGCTTTGACCCTTTCACGAAGGAAGAGCTGATTGCCGAGATAATGAAAGGCTTGGATGACGCGGATGCCGGCAGGGTTACACCGTGGAAGGAGGTAGAGAGGGAGATATTGGAAAGACGAAAGAGGCGTCGTACATGAGGTGGCAGGTCAATATGACGAAAGGTGCGAAGCGAGATCTGAAAGGCATAGAAGATTATATTGCGCAAGTACTGCTTATGCCGGAAACAGCCGATAGGCAGGTTAATAAGATAGGGCGCGCAGTCAAGTCTCTGGAAATTATGCCCAAACGATATCGCTTGTGTGATGACATATCGCCGCGCTTTATAGGTGTGCGGATGCTGCCGGTGGGCAACTACCTGATAGTATACCGCACGCTTGAAACCAGCAATGTTGTGGAGATCGTGCGTGTGCTGTACGGCAGTAGCGATATTACACGGCACTTGGGCGGGCTGGCCGGTGTTGCCGCGGAAGATGATACAGAACCAGAAGATGATACGGAGGCAGATTAGGAGGCAGAAAATGAGCCGCAAGGTGTTGGTAGTGGACGACGAGAAGAACATTGTGGACCTGATAACTTATAACTTGAAGAAGGAAGGTTATGGCGTGATAACGGCGCATGACGGCAAGGCGGGGCTGGAGCTTGCGCTGACAGAGAACCCGGAGCTGGTGCTGCTTGACATAATGATGCCGAAGCTGGACGGCTTCGAGGTCTGCCGCAAGATCCGCGAGCGCAGCCAGGTGCCGATAATCATGCTGACGGCACGCGCGGAGGAGATCGACAAGGTGCTGGGCCTTGGCCTGGGCGCGGACGACTATGTTACGAAGCCCTTCGGCGTGCGCGAGCTGATGGCGCGGGTGAAGGCCAATATGCGCAAACGGGACACCCCCGCGGCCGCGGCCGACGCCCCGCAAACGCTGACCTTCGGCGAAATAAGCATCGACATCGGCCGTTATGAAGTGACACGCCGGGGAGAGAGCATCAACCTCACACGCCGCGAGTTCGAGCTGATAAAGTTCCTCTCCGCCGCAAAGACCCAGGTGTTTTCGCGCGAGGCTCTGCTCGAGAAGGTCTGGGGCTACGAATATTTCGGAGATGTGCGCACCGTGGACGTTACAATACGCCGCCTGCGCGCCAAAATAGAGGACAACCCAGACA
The DNA here is from genome assembly GCA_009780445.1 of Defluviitaleaceae bacterium. Classification (GTDB taxonomy): domain Bacteria; phylum Bacillota; class Clostridia; order Lachnospirales; family WRAA01; genus WRAA01. The sequence continues at coordinate 1,081 of WRAA01000106.1, read as the reverse complement.
AACCGCGCTACATACTAACAAAGCGCGGCGTGGGCTACTACTTTAACGAAGCGCACGACAACAACGAACCCAATGACGAATGACGGTATAAATTCGCGAAAGCTTGAAATAATACTTAGCAAGCCACAACCACTATTCTATGGGAATTGGCTTGGTGCTAAGACAGATACAGCACGCGCCGAATATTACATGTCTGTTACAGTTTGAAAACACAACTTGAAACCACCGGGAAATTGTGCTATATTTTCTGGTGTAATTGCAAATTTTGCCGACACGTTACTCTGCGCGGTGTAAGCCCAAGTGATATCCAAATCTCCAAGCCCCTGTATATTACACTTGAATTACATCTGGCCGTTTAGCTTGACGGAAAAATTGTGCAATGCTATAATACCTTTGTTATTTGAGATACACGCAAGGCGTAACAAACCAGACAGCCAAGCGGAACGCAACGCACACCAAAACTTGCCGCCACACCACCAACGCGTCAGGCAAACCGCAAAAGCCCGCCCAAACCCGCCAAAGACAGGGAAACGGCAGCCAAGCGGCCGCGGTGTACTGTGCGATATCTCAAAACTCAATCTTTAAGGAGGAAAGAGGAATGAAGAGAAAATTATCTCTTTTAATGGCCGCTGTTATGGCTCTGTCTGCACTGCCTTTCACAGCCACAGAAGTTCACGCTTCTTCGCAAAACAGATTCTCCGGCGTGCCGGGTTCTGTCGTGCCGAACAATGCCGTGTTCGTGGAGCTGGAAGCGAGTGACGCACTCCATGCGCGGCTGCCGGGCAACATGGGTGGAGGTACGCATACCGCATACGCCATCAGATCCGGTTACTTCGAACTTGCACTTACAGGTCCCGTGAACGTCGGCGACGCATTCAGGCTTGAACTTAGCAACGCGGAGTGGTTCTTCCGCGCGGCAAACAACGCGCTGCAGCCGCTTGTTTACGAAGCTACTCACGCCCAGGCGGGTCAAGCAAGAGACCCGGGTTGGACTGAACTTCGCCAAACTGCTATTTCGGCGGCTTTTCTCCATGCTACAGCCGCCACTGCTCCGGCTCTCAGAACCGCTGGTGCTAACGCT
>WRAA01000105.1 GCA_009780445.1 Defluviitaleaceae bacterium | reverse complement strand
GTCAACGAAGTTGTGGTAATCACCGCCTCCACAATCAACGTGGACGCCATAGTGCGCGCCGTTAACGACGCGCTTGACTTCTTCGATACACATCTGCGGGAGGTGCAGTGATGACGAGTGTGTCAAGGATATTCAAGAACGGCATTGTCGAGAACAATCCGCTGTTTGTGCAGGCTCTGGGGTTGTGTCCGGCTCTTGCCGTCACAACTTCCGCAAGCAACGGCCTCGGCATGGGCATCGCCACAACCAGCGTGCTGATATGCTCCAATGTGGTCATATCCCTCATCGCGCGTTTTATCCCGCAGAATGTGCGTATCCCGTGCTATATAGTCATTATCGCGACGTTTGTTACGATGTTGGAGTTTGTGCTGGCGGCATATGTGCCGGCTCTTAATCAGGCTCTGGGCATCTTCATTCCGTTGATCGCCGTGAACTGTATCGTGATGGGCCGCGCGGAGTCCTTCGCAAGCAAGAACGGCTCCTTCCTGTCCGCCGCGGACGGTTTGGCCATGGGGCTTGGTTTCACCGCAGGGCTTGTGCTGCTGGGCGGTATCCGCGAAATCTTCGGCACCATGTCGCTCTTCGGCTTCGTTATCTCCGAGACATTCCCGCAGACCATCGCCATGATACTGCCGCCGGGCGCGTTTATCACGCTGGCGTTCCTGATGGCTCTGATAAACTATCTTAGGAGGAGGACAGCATAATGGAACTGTTCGCGCTTGCCTTTTCGGCGATACTTGTCAACAACTTTGTGCTAAGCCGCTTCCTGGGTATCTGCCCGTTCCTTGGCGTGTCCAAGAAGATCGAAACCGCGGTGGGCATGGGCATTGCCGTGGCATTTATTATGACGATGGCCTCCGCGCTTACCTATATCGTAAATGTTTACATCCTCGAGATGCTGGGTCTGGGCTTCATGTACAACATCATGTTCATACTGATCATCGCGTCGTTTGTGCAGGTTATCGAGCTGTTGCTCAAGAAGGTCAGCCCGGTGCTGTACGAAGCCTTGGGCGTATACCTGCCGCTTATGGCCACTAACTGCGCGATCCTTGGCGTAACCGTCATCAACCGCGACATGAGCTTCAACTTTATCCGGTCTGTGGTACACGGCTTTGCCGGCGGCGTGGGATTCCTGCTTGCGATAGTAGTGTTCGCGGGTATCCGCGAGAGGATCGAGCATAATGATATTCTGCCGCATTTCCAAGGTTTCCCTATTGCGCTTCTGGCCGCCAGCATGATGGCGATTGCGTTCATGGGCTTTTCCGGGTGGATACTGTAGGCGTTATAATATTGTAGAGAGGTGAGCCTTGGTGGAAATGGATATGACGTATGTTGTGTATGCCGTGATGTCTCTTGGCGGCGTTGGCCTGCTTATGGGGCTTGGCCTTGGGCTGGCCTCCAAGAAGTTTGCCGTGGAGGAGGATCCGCGTCTCGGCGCGGTGATAGACGCACTGCCCGGGGCGAACTGCGGCGGGTGCGGCGTGGCCGGCTGTGCGGCCTTCGCCAAGGCTGTGCTGAGCGGCGAGGCCAAGCCCAACGGCTGCCCCGTGGGCGGCGCGGAGTGTGTGACGAAGATCTCCGAAATACTGGGCATCGAGGCGAAGATCACCGAGAAGATGTGCGCCTTCGTAAGATGCGGCGGCGAAAGCTCTTTTTCGCGCAACAACTACGAGTACTACGGCTTGCTGGACTGCAGCGCGGCGGCACAGCTTGCGGGGGGAAGCTGTAAGGCTTGTGTATACGCGTGCCTTGGCGGCGGCTCCTGCGTAAGGGCGTGTAAGTTCGGCGCGATGAATATAGTGGACGGCGTGGCCGTTGTGGACAAGGCGAAGTGTACCGCCTGCACGATGTGCGTGTTGTCATGCCCGAAGTCGCTGATCGAGCTTATCCCGCACAAGGCGGAAGTCACCGTAACATGCAGCTCCAACGACGCGGGCAAGGCCGTGCGGGCGAATTGCAGCGTCGGCTGCATCGGCTGCAAGCTCTGCGAAAGGGCCTGCGCCTTCGACGCCATCCACGTAACCAACAACATTGCCAAAATAGACTACGCAACATGCACCAACTGCAACGAATGTGTGAAGAAGTGCCCCACAGGTTCCATCATCTCGCAGACATGCGAAAGCCCTAAGAACCCACGGTCAATAAATTAACGCCGCATTAATTTATTGACCGTGGGTTCTAAGAGGGCTAGACCGCAATAAGTTTGATAACTTGGCACAATATCCAAGCACTCGCATAGACTGTACTAAAATCGCGAGGTGAGGACTATGGGGAGATATTGTGTTACCGGCGGGCGGCGCATTGCGGGCGAGATCGCCATACAGGGCGGCAAGAACGCGGTACTGCCGATCCTGGCGGCAAGCGTGCTGGGCAGGGGCGAGAGCGTTCTCACAAACTGCCCGGACATATCGGATACGCGCTACACACTTCGGATACTGGAAGAGATAGGCTGCAAGGTAACGCAGACCGGGGGCTGTATTCTCGTAGACTCGGCGCCGGCAGACACAGCCGTTGTCTCCGACGCCTTGGCGCAGAGGATGCGGTCGTCGATCGTCCTTGCCGGCAGCCTGCTTGGCCGTTTCGGCACGGCGAGGATCAGTTACCCCGGCGGGTGTGATACCTATGTGGGTGAAGCAAATACTATCGGAGGGTGATACATATGCATACGACAATCAAGCAGGCCAACTACACGTTCAGCAAGGACAACGCGCCTGTCGCGTCTGTTCCGGGCGGCTCTGTTGTTAAGTTTGAATCTCTGGACGCGCTCGGCGGGCAGATAACGCGGGAGAACGCGCAGGACGGCTTCAAGAACTTCGACTGGAACGCGGTGAACCCTGCGACGGGGCCGCTGTTTGTGGAAGGCGCGGTGCCGGGCGACGTGCTTAGGGTCGAAATTATGGACATTCGCCTGACCTCCGACGCCGGCGTACTGCTGACGGGTTCAGCCCTTGGCCTCTGCAAGGAGTTTTTCGACGACAACATCGCCCGCGTTGTGGACATCAAGGGCGGCTATGTCGAGTTTTCGCCAGACATCAAGATCCCCGTGCGCCCGATGATCGGCGTGATCGGCACAGCCCCCGCGGGCGAGCCTGTGAACAACGGAACGCCCGGGGAACATGGCGGCAACATGGATTGCCGGGAGATCATCGCGGGTGCGGCGGTGTACCTTCCCGTGAATGTGGAGGGCGCGCTGCTGTCCATGGGGGATGTCCACGCTGCCATGGCCGACGGTGAATCCTGCGGAACGGGCGCGGAGACAACCGCCGAAATCACGGTGAAGGTGGACGTTCTGAAAGACTGCGTTTGGCCGACGCCCTTCGTGGAAAGCGCGGAACACTACATGCCGCTGGCCTCCGCCGCAACGGCCGACGAAGCCATCAGCCGCGCCGTTTTGCACGGCGTAGACTTCCTTATGACAACTCGCGGCATGTCGCGCTACGACGCGATCACATTCATCTCGCTGGCGGCCGATGTGCGCATATGCCAAGTCGTAGACCCGCTTATCACAGCCCGCGTGAACATCCCCAAGAGCCTGATCTAGAGCCTGTTTATAACCTTTTAAGCCAATTAAAAGATTACTCCGCAGCATTAATCAAGAAGAGGGCGAAATGGTGAAAAGCTACTCATCAAGGGAAGTGATCAAAATGCTAACGGATAATGGTTGGTACTGTGTAGGGCAAGAGGGAATCCACAGGCACTATAAACACCCTACAAAAACAGGAAAAGCAACAATCCCTCACCCGAAAAAACACATACCGATCCGAACACTCCAAAACATAGCAAGACAAACAGGGCTGGAACTATAGGCCCTGCTTCCTATGTCAGAAAGTATAAGGAGGTTTTGCCATGAAAGACACTTACGTATACCCTGCTGTAGTATCGGTTGACGATGATGGTATCTCGGTTGAATTTCCGGACTTGCCCGGCTGTCTGTCTTGTGCTGATACAACAGAAGAAGCAGCGAAAAACGCGAACGAGACCTTGAGGCTTCACTTGTGGAGCATGGAAAAGGATAACGACTCCATTCCCAATCCGTCAGACATTCGCGACTTACATTTAGAACCTAAACAAATTCCGCTATTGGTAGAGGTGTTTATGCCGCCTGTGAGGGAACGCCAAGCTAACAGATATGTGAAAAAGACGCTATCAATTCCGAGTTGGTTAAATGCAGAGGCCGAACGTGCTGGGGTAAATTTTTCGCAAATCTTACAAGCAGGGATAAAGGAACACTTAAAGTTAGCAAAATAAATAACAACAACAGCACCTCGCGGGGGTGCTGTTGTTGTTTGCGGATTAGTCAAGATTTGGTTTCAGTATGCTGACGCTAAGGGGCGGCACCATTATTGATATGGAGAACTCGCGCTTATCCCAGCCTAAACGTTCGGCCTGCATGATATGCGGATTTGTTACGCCGGATCCGCCGTACTTGGCATCGTCGCCGGAGAAGATCTCGCGGTAGGCGCAGTTGTACGGCACGCCCATGCGGTAGTCGGGGTAGGGGGTGGGCGTGAAGTTGCAGATGAAGATTGTGATGTCGCGCGGGTCGTTGCTCTTGCGGAAGAAGGTTATGAGGGAGCGCATCCTGTCGTCGGCCTGGATCCACTCAAAGCCGGAGGTGCCGAAGTCGTCGTGCCACAGAGACCTCTCCCGAAGGTAGAGCGCGTTGAGATCGCGGGTGAAGCGCAGCATCTTCGCGTGGTGTTCATGCTCCAGCAGGAACCAGTCCAGCGGACGCTTTTCGTCCCATTCGATAAACTGGCCGAACTCGCCGCCCATGAACAGCAGCTTCTTGCCGCTGTGGCCGTACATAAAGCCCAGGAATGTCCGCAGCCCCGCAAACTTGCGCCAAAGATCCCCGGGCATACGGTTCAGCAGGGATCTCTTGCCGTGAACCACTTCGTCGTGCGAGAGCACCAGCACGAAGTTTTCGGTATGGTTGTACATGCTGGCGAAGGTGAGGTTGTTGTGGTGGTACTGGCGGTGGATGTGTTCCTTGGCGGTGTAGTAGAGCATGTCGTTCATCCAGCCCATGTTCCACTTCAGGCTGAAGCCAAGGCCGCCCAGATCCACATCACGCGTCACGCCGCCCCATGATGTGGATTCCTCGGCGATCATCATCACGTGCGGGTTGCGCTTCTGCATGATGGAGTTAAGATGCTTTATGAACTCGATGGCGTAGATGTTTTCGTGGCCGCCGTATTCGTTGGCGACCCATTCGCCGTCGTTCTTGCAGAAGTCCAGATAGAGCATGGAAGCAACCGCGTCAACGCGGATTCCGTCTATGTGGTACATCTCGATCCAGTAGAGGGCGTTGGCGATCAGGAAGTTGCGCACCTCCGGCCGGCCGTAGTTGAAGATATAGGTTCCCCATTCGCGGTGTTCGCCCTGGCGCGGGTCCTCGTGTTCGTACAAGGCGGATCCGTCGAACCGCCCGAGGCCGTGGGCGTCCTTGGGGAAGTGGCCCGGCACCCAGTCCATTATCACGCCGATGCCGTGTTGGTGGCACTTGTCCACAAAGTACATGAACTCCTCCGGCGTGCCGTAGCGGCTGGTGGGCGCGTAGAAGCCGATAACTTGGTAGCCCCATGACGCGTCCAGCGGGTGTTCGCACACGGGCAGAAGCTCGATATGCGTGTAGTGCATGTCCTTGACGTAGGGCAGAAGCTTGTCGGCCAGCTCCACATAGCTAAGGAACCGCCCGCCGGTGCCGCCGTCGTTGGTTGTGCCTTCCTCCGCTCTGTCCCACGAGCCTAAATGTACTTCGTAAATGTTTATCGGGCCGCTTCGCGGGTCGTGCGTGCGGCGGTGCTGTATCCAGTCCGCGTCGTTCCAGACGTAGTTCTCTATGTCGTACACCATGGACACCGTGCTTGGGCGCAGATCGGCGAACACGCCGTAAGGGTCGGACTTCTCCAGCAAGGCGCCGCTTGTGGTGCGGATCTCGAACTTGTACTTGTCCCGCGGGCATACGCCCGGCACGAACAGTTCCCACACGCCGTGCGTCTTGATCAGGCGCATCTGGTGGCGGCGGCCGTCCCATGTGTTAAAGTCTCCGATTACGCTGACACGCCGCGCGTTTGGCGCCCACACGGCGAAGTATACGCCGTCCACGCCGTCCACCTGCATGTGGTGTGCGCCAAGCTTGCGGTAGACCTCGTAGTGAGTGCCTTGCGAAAAGAGGTAGAGATCCAGCTCGCTAAGCTGTACTGTGAAGGAATAGGGGTCGTGGGCGAACCATGTTTCCCCGCTCCTTGCCGTAATCTCGAAGTTGTAGGCGAAGCGTTCGCCGCGTTCGTGCAGAATGGCCTCGAAGAAGCCGTCCTCATGCACGAGGCACATGGGGTAGCGCAGACCGGGCTGCTGCGTATCGGTCACGAACATCTCGGCGGCCTGAGGTATGAAGGCGCGCACCGTCATGCAGACCCTGCCGTCGCGCTCCACCTCGTGCATACCCAGAATGTGGTGAGGGTCGGCGGCTTCGGCGGAAAGCAGGCTGCGCAGTTCCTTCAAATTGGCGGTTGTTATCATGGTGTGCCTCCTCTGTCTACCTTGGTACTGCCGCGCTCATGATATAGTTGAACGCCCAGTGCGAGTCCGGCACGTCCAGGAAGCGCAGATGCTGGATATGCGTGAATTGGTTGCGTCCGTCTGTTCGCACGAGCAAGGCCGTGGCCTCTGCGCGTGTCAGCGGGTTGTTGGGCGCGAAGGTGTTGTTGGGGAAGCCGTTGATGATGCTGCGATCCGCGGCCAGGGCGACATAGTTCTCCGCCCAGTGTCCGTGCGTATCAATAAACTGCGCAACGCCAAAGCCGTGGAGGTTGTTTATGCGCGCCAGCACCGCCGCCGCTTCGGCGCGGCTGAGCTGTTCATACAGCCTGAAGTTGCCGTCGGGGAAGCCGTGCATGTAGCCCATGGCCGAAACAAACGCCGCGGCGGTTCCGTAGAACGAAACATGCGTGTCTCTGAACTGTGTCGGCGGAATCTGCGGCTGCAACACGCCGGCCTGCAAGTTGAATATGGCCTGTGCGAATTCGCCGCGTGTAGCGGGCATGTCCGGCGCGAAGGTGAAACCACCCCGCCCGGGGAAGAACTCGTTGCCCGCCAGATGCGGAGATCGGAAGAACTGGGCGGGCGCGGGTGCGGGCGGCTGCACCGGCGTGGGCGTCGGCATCGGCTCCGGCTGCCCCGGCCATGGGCCCGTCC
>WRAA01000104.1 GCA_009780445.1 Defluviitaleaceae bacterium | reverse complement strand
TGCCGGGCTAGGAAGCGACGACGACGCGAACCCTTGTGGTTCGCTAGAATGCTGTGTGCCGGTGGCACACGTCTAGCATCCGGAGCGTCAGCGCAGGAAAGAGCTGACGACGCACGGCGGAAAATTTGCCGAAAATGCGCCGAAATGGGGTTTTCAAACACGACCTAGCCGCTCGAACATTTGACTGCGTTTGGGTTCAGCGCAACTCTCTACTTCGTCGATGACAACAGGCGAGATAAAGATATCATGCTTGCCGTCTATCACATCTTCCCACAGTAAATTGGTGTCGCGCATTTTATCGAGCGCATCATCTGCGTAAAGATGGCTAATTGTCGATGTATCTAAATATAATCGTAACTTTCTCATGCAACTCACACCTTATGCTTACCAGTATACCGCCTTCTTGCGCAAATGTAAAGATGATATTTATGTTAGGAGACTGTTAATTACGGGAACATGAGTCTGCCGGGCTGCCACATGTTGTGCGGAATGGGCGGCGGCATTTGCTGCCAGCCCGGCTGCGGCGGCATGTTGGGCGCGGCCGGGCTGAACCACTGCCGGCGCAGGTCTATCCGGTAGTCCTCCAGAAGCCGCAGGAAGGGATAGGGATTGATGTAGAACGCGTCCAGAGTGAGGCGTGTCTGCGGCGATATCGTGAAGCGCAGCTGCGCCGGGGCGCGTCCGCGGGCGTGCTGGGCGCCCGCAAAGCCGGTGTTGCCGATGCTTCCCAGAAGCTCGCCCGCCATGATGGTCTGGCCAAGCCGCACGCCGTCAGATATCATGTACAGGTGCGAGTATGTAAACACGGTGCCGCGTTCGCCCAGGATCTCGATGCGGTAGCCGAAGGTGTTCGTAAAGCCGGCGGCCGTCACCGTGCCGGAGGCCACCGCCACAACGGGTATCCGCCCCGGCACGTTCTCCCTGTCGAATATATTGGTGCCGCCGGCGCGCGGGTTCGCCAGCATGATGTTGCGCGTGTCGAAGCTGTCGCCGTACATATAACTCGGCTCGAACTCGTTGTCGAAGCCCAGAGGTATCGGGAAGAAGCGTATTTCGCTGAGCAAGTTGCGGAAGATGTCCTCGTAGCGCAGGATGTCGGCGCGGCGGAAGCTCCCGCGGATCATGTCGTAGTGCTGGATGAACATGTGTTCGATGGTCTCTGGGGGCGGGGCGGCGGCTCTGCTGGGGAAGAAGTCGTTCTCCAGCGAGTACACCGCCAACACCTGCGGGAAGTCCAGCGCGTGCCTGTCCGACAGCATCCGCAGCGTGATGATGCTGCGCTGCGGTATGCGAAACGCCGCCACATCATCCGGGTGGATGTTCACCCGCCGCACAGGGTTCACCAGCATCGAGAGCAGGATCACCACCGCAAGAGCCAGCGCCGCCATACAGATATACACGGTATACGGCGCGAATGGCCGAAGCACCGGCCTGTATCTGCGAAACCCCCGCCCCGTCTGCCGCACCCTGCCCGCCCCGCGCAGCGCGCCCATCCCCCTGCGGATACTCCTGCCAAAGCCCCTCGCACGCATAAATACTCCCCCAAGCGCAACATATTACAGCATACGCAAGGGGGAGACTGTACTATTACTTAGAACACGAGCTTAGAACAACATCTCCTGCATATCCTGCGGGAATGTGTCGGCGGCTTTGTTTATAGTGATGAGGAACTCCACATTATTTTCCTTCGAAAGGGCATACAGCTTCTTGGCGAATTCCGAAAGATCCGTGTTCTCGATATCGCCGACTATGTTCGTAAGACCGTCTACAAATATCTCAACTATGTCACTGTTTTGCGACAGAATTCCGCAGATAAAGCCCAGGAACTCCAGATGGTTGGAAATGTGGTAGCCTGATGTTTCAACAAAGCGGATGCTGTGGTGCAAGGTCAGCGCGGGAAGCTTGTTGTCGTCGATAAACACCAGGTTGCCCTCGGTGGTCTTTGCGGCTTGGTTCGCCAGCTCCACCAGTTTTTTCGACTTCCCCGCACCCTTCACACCTGCAATAAACTTAACCATTACTAATCTCCTCCTCACGAATTGTATCCCTAAATTAGTATATTCACCAATACCGGCCGAAACCCTTCAACGAATTTGCAGAAATTTAGGTGTATCAGTTCCGCTTGAACGTCAACCCAGGCCGATATCTTCGGCCACACTGCGCATCGCAAGGATGACCTCCTCGATAGTGCTTTGCAGATCTGTGCCAAGCATAACGCAACCGTTTTCGATCACGCTTCTGTCTACGCCGGCGGCGAAGCTTGGCGTCTTATACTTCTTGATAACCGACTTGTACTCAATGTCCATCACAGACTTTGACGGGCGCATCAGGGCGGCGGCGTTTATCAGCCCCGTGAGTTCGTCGGTGGTGTACAGCACCTTTTCCATGATGTGTTCGGGCTTCACGTCACTGCATATGCCGTAACCGTGCGACACTACGGCGCGCACCACCTCTTCGTCAACATCATGTTCGCGGAGGATCTCGGCGGATTTGGCGCAGTGCTGTTCCGGGAACTTCTCGTAGTCCAGATCGTGCAAGAGACCCACTACGCCCCACTTCTCCACATCTTCGCCGTACTTCGCGGCGTAGTGGCGCATTACGCCTTCCACGGCAAGGGCGTGCTTCACCAGAGCCTCGCTGTCGTTGTAAGACTTTAACAGGGCAAAGGCTTCGTCTCGTGCAGGTATTTTCGGCATCGTATTCCCCCCAGTAAATTCGGCATAGCATGTCCATACTCACACAATTATACCAAACACATCAGCAATACGCAAACACAAATCACACGGTTTCGGCAATTGTTAGAAAGATTTAAGGTTGGCGTTGTTGACACGGCCGGGATGCGGTGATATCCTAATTCAATGGTGTAAGAGCGCAACAGCAAGGAGGTGGCGTAACTGTCAACTGGCTTTAACATCAGCGATGAACTGCGCAAGCTTCCGCAGAAGCCCGGCGTATACATTATGAAGAACGCCGCCGACGGTATCATCTACATCGGCAAGGCGGTGAATCTGCGCTCCCGCGTGCGGCAGTACTTCCGGCAAAGCGCGCAGGAGGCAAGCCCGAAGCTTAAAAGCCTTTCCCCCAACATTGCCACGTTTGAATACATCGTAACCGACAGCGAGATCGAGGCTCTGATACTCGAGAACACGCTCATCAAGAAGCACCGCCCAAGGTACAACGTACTGCTGAAGGACGATAAGTCCTACGCGTACCTGAAACTGACCATGGACGAGACCTTCCCGCGCCTTATTATCGCCCGCCAGGTGAAGAAGGATAAGGCACGCTACTTCGGCCCCTTCGTGAGCAGCCAGACCCGGACGGACATCCTGGAGGCCGTGCAGAAGATCTGGCCGATAAGGACTTGCGCCAAGAAGCTGGGCGAAAACCCGGCAAACTTCGAACGCCCCTGCCTGAACTACCACATCGGCCGGTGCAAGGCTCCCTGCAACGGCTTGATAAGCCGCGAGGAATACGGCGTGATGATACAGGAAGTGCTGGCCGTGCTAAACGGCAAGACGGGGGGCATCGTCAAGCGGCTGGAGGCCGAGATGGCCGCCAACGCCGCCAACATGGAGTTCGAAAAGGCCGCGTACCTGCGCGACAAAATAAACGCCCTGCGCGTTCTGGACGAACAGCAGAAGCTGGACACCGCCGGAGCGGACGATCAGGATGTGCTGGGCATCGCCAAAAACGGCGACACGGCTCTTGTGCAGATCTTCTTCGTGCGGGGTGGCAAGATGACCGGGCGCGAACAGCTGATGATGACCGGCGCGCAGGATCAGGACGCGTCCGACATTGTAACGGGCTTCGTGAAGCAGTTTTACAGCGAGACGACACTTATCCCCGGCGAGATTGTGTTGGGGCACGATCTGCCCGAGCGCGGGCTGCTGGCCGCGTGGCTTTCGCACCTGCGCGGCGCGGCGGTGTCTGTCACTGTGGCGAAGAAGGGCGAGAAGCTTGGGCTGTGCGAGCTTGCCGCCAACAACGCCAAGCTAAGCCTGGACCAGTTCGGCGAACACATCGCGCGGGAACACGCCCGCACCACATCCGCGGCGGACGAACTCTTCGCCGCCCTGAGCATACCCGCAAGCGCGGGAGGCGCGGAGCGTATAGAAGCCTATGACATCTCCAACACCTCCGGCGTGCTGGCCGTTGGCTCCATGGTAGTCTTTGAAAACGGCAAGCCCAAGAACAGCGACTACCGCAAGTTCCGCATAAAGTACGGCGACGGCCAAAGCGACCACGACAGCCTGCGCGAGGTTATCGCCCGGCGCTTCCTGCGCTATAAGCAGGAGCTGGAGGACGGCGGCGAACACGGCAAGTTTTTGAAGCTTCCGCGGCTGATCCTCATGGACGGCGCGGCGGCGCAGGTTGCCGCGGCGGAGGGCATTCTGGAGGATCTGGGCATCGACATCCCCGTGGCGGGAATGGTGAAGGACAACCGCCACCGCACGTCCTCACTGCTGTACAAGGGGCGGGAAGTTACGCTCCCGCGCAAATCCGAAGGTTTCAAGCTTCTTACACGTATACAGGACGAGGTTCACCGCTTTGCCGTGGAATACCACCGCCGCCTGCGCGAACGGGAGATGACGCGCTCCCGGCTGGACGACATCCGGGGCATCGGCCCGGCACGCCGCAAGGCTCTTATGCGGCATTTCAAGGACATCGACACAATCCGCTTCGCCGGCGAGGCCGAGCTTGCCGCCATACCCGGCATGACGGCCGCGGCGGCAAAGGCAGTATACGAATATTTCTACACGGAGTGACTACATGAGACGATTAAGGGTCTGTAAACAAATAAACTTCCCAAGCTTCCGCAGGATTTTTGTGCGGATGCAAGGAAGTTACGACGACGCGAACCTAGGTTGCATAGGCGAGCAGTTCGGCAATAGCCGAACGACCAGCCCTTGCGGTTCGCTAGGAGGAACTGACGCAGCAACCGCGCAAAAAGACAAGGAAGATGGGAAGTTTATTTGTTTACAGACCCTATTCTGCGTTATCGCCGTAATGGTTATAACCTTCGCGGGCATCGGCGCGGTGCCGGTTTATTCGCAGGAGGCGGCCTCCACGGGCATCCATCTGCGAATCGGCCTGACCTCCCGCGGCGAGGCCGATTCCATCACCATCGACAGCAACGCGCTGGCCGTCGGCTTCCACCAAGACGGCTACTTTAACGCGGAGGCCACCCTGCTGCCGGCGTCCGGCTTTGCCGCAGTACGCGCACCCGCGTCCTACATACGCGCGGCAGAAGGGCTGACCTACTTCGCGCAAGCGCAGAACACCGCGTCGGAACTTTCGGCGCACGGCCACAACGCCATACCGGTGCTTGTGTCGCCGTCAAGCTGGAGCGTGTACATCGGCCCGTACCCGACATTCGGCGAGGCGGAAGCCGCCGCCGCACAGCTCGGCCGCGCCGCCGTACCGCCAAACCCGGCGCGTATCGCCATCACTGACGGCGGCCGCCCGGCCGTATTGTTCGGCAACTACAACGGCGTGTTCGCCCACTTCGCAAGCCCCACGGGCATCACCACCATCGACAGCGGAAGCTACCGCGGCGTGTTCGAACCGTTTGTGCGCGAAGGCATCTTCACCGCCGTGAACATCGTGTATATCGAGGACTATCTGCGCAGCGTGGTGCCGTCGGAAATGCCGGCTTCGTGGCATATCGAGGCATTAAAGGCGCAGGCCGTGGCCGCGCGTACATACGCCCTGACACGCAACCACGTACACAGGGACAACGGCTTCCAGCTCTGCGACACCGTAATCACCCAGGTATACCGCGGCGTATCCATGGAGCATGAGAACTCCACCCGCGCGGTGCAGGAAACCCGCGGCATCATGGCCTATCACAACGGCGAGCTTATCGAGGCCGTGTACTTCTCCAGCAGCGGCGGCCACACCGAAGATTCCGAGAACGTGTGGCTCACAGTGGTGCCGTATCTGCGCGCCGTGCGGGAAGTTGCGGAGACGGACTATATGGAGTGGACGCGAAGCTTCACCCTTGGCCAGCTTACGGGCTTTATGTCGGCAAACGGCCACAGCATCGGCAGTGTTACGGCGGTGCGCTACCGGCGTTCGCCCTCCTCCAGCCGCATGGTGGAGCTGACATTCATCGGCACCAGCGGTTCGCAGACCTACACCAACGACGCCATACGCGGCGCGTTCAGGCACTCCGCCGACGGCAATCTGCAAAGCACCAATTTCAGCATCAACAACACCTCCGCCGCCGTTCCCCTTGACGCGCCCGCGCCGCCGCCCGCCCAAACCGTGCAGACCCGCCCGCCCGCCGTAATCGACGGCAACTACGCCATAGTCCCTGATGTGCATGGCGTACCTACGCGGCTGCCCGTCGGCACCCTGTCCACCATTCTCGGCGGCAACCTGATCCTGTACGGCTCCTCCGCGCCCGGCGCGTACCACACCGAAACGCCGGCGTATCAGCCGCTTGCCGTGTCCTCCACCATCACCGGCGACAGGCTGGTGATCACCGGGCGCGGATGGGGTCACGGCGCGGGCATGAGCCAGTTCGGCGCGCGCGGCATGGCCGAGGCAGGTTATAACTTCGTGCAGATCCTGCAACACTACTATACAGATATAGAGGTGCGCTAATGTCCGACAGTATGCACAAGAGCGATTATTTCTACCACTTGCCCAAGGAGCTGATAGCCCAGACCCCCATCGCGGACCGCGCGGCGTCGCGCCTGCTGGTGCTGGACAAACATACGGGCGCGGTGCGGCACTCCGCCTTCCGCAATATCCTAAGCTTCCTGAACCCGGGAGACTGCCTTGTGATCAACGACACCAAGGTTCTGCCCGCCCGCCTTACGGGCCGCCGCGCCACGGGCGGGGTTGTGGAGGTTCTTCTGCTGAAACGGCCGGAGGGCGACCTGTGGGAGGCTCTGGTGAAACCCGGCCGCAACGCCCGCACGGGCGATGTCATAAGCTTCGGCGAAGGAACGCTTAGCTGTGTGATCGAGGACGATACTCTCGAGGACGGCAAGCGTCTCGTGCGATTCAGCTACGACGGAGTTTTCGAGGAAGTCCTGGCCGCCATCGGCGAAATGCCCCTGCCGCCCTACATCACCGAAAAGCTGGAAGAGAACGACCGCTACCAGACTGTGTACGCGGAACACGAAGGTTCTGTCGCCGCGCCCACGGCTGGCCTGCACTTCACGCCGGAGCTTCTGCAAGAGATTGAATCCGCGGGCGTGCGCATCGTCCGCATAACCCTGCACGTTGGTC
>WRAA01000103.1 GCA_009780445.1 Defluviitaleaceae bacterium | reverse complement strand
AGGCAAGCCCCATTCCGTCCTTGCACACCGCCACGGTTCCGGCGGAGGACGCGAAACTCACGTCAACGCCGTCCGTCCTGAACTCCGCGCCTGAATAGCCCATTGCACAGAGAACCCTGCCCCAGTTAGCGTCGGAGCCGAACATGGCGGCCTTAACGAGGGACGAAGATATGACGGACATCGCAAGCTTGGCGGCATTGTCCTCCGAAACCGCTCCGTGTACGTGGGCGGTCACGAGCTTTGTCGCGCCTTCGCCGTCCTTGGCGATTGCCTTGGCAAGCCGGAGGTTCACGGCGTTTAGAGCTTGCGCAAAGACGGCGTAGTCTGCGTTCTTCTCGTTGATGCGCGGATTGCCGGCAGTGCCGGAGGCCAGCACGACTGCCATGTCGTTGGTGGACATGTCGCCGTCCACGCTGATGCGGTTGTAGGTCTTGGCCGAGCTTTCGCGCAAGGCTTGCTCCAGCAGGCCCGCGTCGATGTCGCAGTCCGTGGTTACGAAGGCCATCATGGTGGCCATGTTGGGGTGTATCATGCCTGAACCCTTTGCGATGCCGCCGAGGGTGACGGTCTTACCGCCAAGCCTAAAGCGCACCGCCGCCGACTTGGGGTACAGGTCCGTGGTCATAATGGCTTCGGCGGCGGTTGTGCCGTCGCGGGATAAGCCTTCGACCAGGGCGGCGGCTCCGCGTACAATCGGCTCCACAGGAAGCGGCACGCCGATAACACCCGTGGAGCTTACGATAATGTCGGAAGGTTGGAGCTTTGCGCAAGCGGCCACGGCCTCCGCGCTTGCCTTGGCGGCTTCCATTCCGCCGGGTGCGCAGGCGTTGGCGTTGCCGGAGTTCACAAGGATCGCTTGCGCCGTGCCGTCCTTCAAATGCTCCATCGTCAGCAGGAGCGGCGCGGCCTTCACCTTGTTCAGCGTGTACACCGCGGCGGCGGCGCAGGGCTTTTCAGCCATGATGAGCGCGAGATCCCGCTTCGTGCGGTTTGCGCGGATTCCGCAGTATGTCCCGGAGGCCGTAAAGCCGGGAGCGGCCGTAATGCCGCCGTCGATAAATTCTATTCCGTTCTCCATAGCAATCTCTCCTATAATCCGAGATGTTCTTCGATGCCGCAAGCTATGTTCATGCACTGCACCGCCGCGCCCGACGCGCCCTTGCCCAGGTTGTCGAGCCGCGCGGCCAGCAGCATCTGCTTGCTATTGCCGAATACGAAGATTTCCATATCATTGGTGCCGTTGCAGGCCGTTGGGTCCAGGAAGCCGCCGTCAAGCGGAGACTCGCCGTCAAGCGGCATCACCCTTATGAAGCGGCTGCCGCTGTAGTGCGCCGCCAAGGCCTCCCACACCTTTTCGGGCGGCGTATCCTGCGCAAACTGATCCGCCCACAGGTGTACGCTCACAAGCATCCCACGCGCCATATCGCCGCACACGGGGTAGAAGTGCGGTTCGTGCGTCAGCCCCGTTTGCGCCGTCATCTCCGGCAGGTGCTTGTGCGTCAGGCCGAGGGCATAGGGGCGCGGCGCGCACAGCATGTCGCCGGGCGTGCGGCCGTTCTCATATGTATCTATCAGCCCGCGCCCGCCGCCGGAGTAGCCCGTAAGGGACACGCAGTTGAGCCGCGCACCGGCCGAGAGCAGCCCGGAGGACACCAGCGGGTACACCATCGAGATAAAGCCGGACGCGTGACAGCCCGGCACGGCTATACGCGTGGCCCGGCTAACGGCAAGGCGGCGTTGCTGTGAAAGCTCCGGCAGT
Organism: Defluviitaleaceae bacterium; assembly: GCA_009780445.1. Classification (GTDB taxonomy): domain Bacteria; phylum Bacillota; class Clostridia; order Lachnospirales; family WRAA01; genus WRAA01. Next base: position 5,509 of record WRAA01000103.1, on the reverse strand, counting down.
CCGTAGACCCAGCCGGGATCCGCCCTGTGCGCCGTAGAGGCGTCTATCACAATGGCGCCGGCACCGGCCATCGCGGCCGATTCCCGCGCAGCGTCGTCCGGCAGGCACAGGAAGATAACGTCGGCTTCGTCCATAACCGCCTTCTTCGCGGATTGATCCTTGCGCAGCGCATCGTCCACTTTCAGCAAGGTTATGTCTCCGCGGCCGCGCAGGCGTTCTTCCAGCTTCAGGCCGGTCGTGCCGGCGTTGCCGTCTATAAACACGTTCATCACGCGATCTCCTTTCGCACTTCCTTCTCGCATATGGCAGAGTATAGCACAATCTGAATAATTATGCAAGCCTCGGCGCGAAAGTTTATAAAATTACATAGTAATATGTCACGGCCACAAGGAAGCCGGGCAGGAGGTTGGCCACCTTGAACTTGGCGGCTATGGCCAGATTAAGCCCAATGGCCATGATCATCACGCCGCCAACGGCCGAAAGCTGTGTAACCAGCTCCGACGTAAACACGCCCTGCAAATGCCCCGCGAAGAACTCGATAGTGCCTTGGTACACAAGCACCGCCGCCGCCGAGAACAACACGCCGACACCCAGGGACGAGGCGAAGAATATCGCGCTGATGCCGTCCAGTATCGACTTTGTGGTGATGACGCTGAGGTCGCCCATCAGGCCGCTCTCGATCGAGCCGACAATCGCCATCGCGCCCACGCAGTAGAGCAGGGTAGTGGTGACGAATCCTTCTGCGAAGGACGAGTTCTTGTCCTTCGTGAGCCTGTCCTGCGCCCATAAACCGAACTTGTTCAGCCCGTCGTCAATCCGAATGTACTCGCCGATAAACACGCCCACGGCAAGAGACACTACCATCAGCATCACGTCGCCGCCGATCGCGCTGCGCATTCCGATCGTAATCACGCACAGCCCAAGCACGCGAATGATGCTCTGCGAAAACTTGTCGGTTATGCGCCCGCGCAGCAACAGCCCCACCGCGCCGCCGGCAACAATGGCCAAGGCGTTGATTATCGCGCCGGTTATCCCCATAGCCCCGCGCCCCCTTTTGTTACTTTGTTAACTTCGTTATTTCACAAGCATGATTATATCAGCATTGCCGGAACATGGCAACCGGCGTTTTGTAACAATATTTAAACACAAAACCTCTTGTGTTTTCGCGCAAAATCTACTATTATTAAGTGAACGAACACTTCGGTAATGGAGGAACGACATTGGCCTACAACGGAACAACCATGATACAGAGCATCATCGACAATGTGGAGCGCATTATAATCGGCAAGAGAGAGGTTATCGAGCTTGCGGTGTGTTCCTTCCTCTGCAAGGGGCATGTGCTGATAGAGGACGTGCCGGGCGTGGGCAAGACAAGCCTTGTATACGCCATCGCAAAGTCGCTGGACTGCTCGTTCAGGCGCATACAGTTTACGCCGGACATTCTGCCGTCGGACATCACAGGCTTTTCGATCTACAACCAGAAGAGCGGCGAGTTCGAGTACAGGCCGGGCGCGATAATGGCGCAGATAGTGCTGGCAGACGAGATCAACCGCACATCGCCCAAAACGCAGTCCAGCTTGCTGGAAGTAATGGAAGAGAATCAGGTGACGGTGGACGGCAAGACCTATGCCGTAATGCAGCCCTTCATCGTGTTCGCCACGCAGAACCCCGTGGAGTACCTGGGAACATATCCGCTGCCGGAGGCGCAGCTGGACCGCTTCTTCATGCGTATATCCCTGGGCTACCCGGATGCGGCTGACGAAAGCCGGATGCTGAGCCGCTTCAAGGAGGACGACCCCATCGACAGCCTGGAGGCCGTGGCGGATGTAGGCCGGCTTCTGCAGGCGCAGGAGGAAGTCCGCAAGGTTCACGTGGCGGACAACATCAACGACTACATCGTATCTCTGATGCGCGCCACGCGCGACAACCCAAACCTTTCGCTGGGCGGAAGCCCCCGCGCGTCTCTGTGCCTGTACAGGGCGGCGCAGGCCTGGGCGTATTACAGCGGGCGGGACTATGTTGTGCCGGACGACGTTGTGAAGATGGTCATGCCCGTGACGGAACACCGCCTTGTGCTGAAACAGGAAGCCAAGCTGCGCAAGGTGACGCCGCAGGGCATTATCCAAGATACGTTGACCAATGTACAACCGCCGTTATAGGGAGGCCGCGAGGTGCTGAAAAATAGGCTGGCCTACATCGTAGTGGTGATAGTGCTGTTCCAGCTTGTATATATATACGAACATAACATGACCTACGCGGCGTTCTACGCGGCTCTTATGCTGCCGTTGATATCCCTTGCCGCGACACTTGTTCTGCGCCGCAAGCTTGTTATCAGCGAGGAGCTTAGCGCGTATGAAGTTGTGAAGGGTGGCAGGGTGCGTTATATATTCACGCTTAACAACGGGAGCTTCCTGCTCTGCACAAACGTACACGTGTCCTTCGGAACAAGCAGCCCCGCGCTTGAGGCCGACGCGGACGACGGAAGCTTTTCGGTGCTGCCGTTTAAGAGCCGTAGCGTCTCCTTTGACGTAACGACGAAGTACCGCGGGGTGTACAGCGTGGGCGCGGAAAGTATCACTCTGTACGACTTCCTGGGTCTCTTTAAGTTCCGGCAGGGTTATGCCGGCGGGGTCGAGTTTGTGGTGAATCCTTCGGTGAAGCCGGTCAGCGGCCTTCCCATGCTGGCGGCGGTGCAGGATACCGCCGAGGCGCGCAGCTTCATGCAGGACGAAAACTACAGCATAATATCAGACCTGCGCAAGTACCAGCCCACCGACGGCTACAAGAAGATACACTGGAAGCTTAGCGCGAAGAAGGGCGAGTTAATCAGCAAGAACTTCCAGATCACGCAGAGAACAAGCGTCTCCCTTGTGTTCGACAGCTCCGCCGTAAAGGGTTTACACGGCGAGGACGCGATGAAGCGGGAAGACCTGATGGTCGAGGCTCTCGTCAGCGTTATGTCGGAGGTAAGCGGCCAGAGCTGCCCCGTGGAGCTGCGTATCATGGGCAAGGACGAACGCGGCGCACAAACGGGTGCCTTCGAGTATCTGTACAAGGTTGCGGCGGGCATAAGGTTCGCCGACTACGGCCGTTTCGACGACTACTTCGCGAACATTGTGCGGATGCAGTCGGAGGCCTCCGGCATGGTGCTGTTTTTGCAGCACATTACAGACAGCACCGCCGCGGCCATCAAGACCCTGGTGTTCTTCGGGTGTAATGTAGTGGTGTTTGCGCCCGCGGAGGATGCTTCGGAGAAGGACGGCATAGCCAAGCTCGAAGAGATGGGCGTGCTGTGCATAAGTTATGAGGAGTGATAACGGTGCGGAATACAGAGGCCGCAACACGTCCGATATTTTCGTTCAACACAGATATAACGGCTAATACGAAGCTTGCCGATACCGTGTTCTTGATGACGGTGGGGGTGCTGCTGTCGTGGAGCCTCACAAGCAGCATCATCAGCAATACGGTGTTCGAGCAGCAGCACCTTGGCAACCTTGCCGCCACCCTTGCCGTAACCGCCGCGCTTAGGCTTGCCTTCCACAACAAGTATGTGTTTGCGATAGTGCTTAGCGTGCTGGCTCTGGCTCTTTCCATGTTTGCGTGGGAGTATGTCGTCGCGGAATACACTTCGGAGGCTCTGATCTCCGCGATGGAGTTTATCGCCGGGGCGGTGAACTTCGCGGCGGGCACCGTGCCGCACACCATGGCCTATGAACGGGCCATTACCTGGGCAATCATCTCCGGCATGTCGCTGTTTGTGGTGCTTTTCTGCTATCTGCGGTTCAGCTTCTTCGCGCTGTTGTCGGTGTCGGTGCTTGTCATGGGCGTATCGCTCAACTACGGCTTCTTCATCTACTCCCCGGCGTTCTACGCCTTTGCCCTGTGCGTACTCGCGGTTCTGATCAGACACTTGCAGACCGGGAAGAACGTACGCGCCTCGGCCGGGTCGTACTTCGCGCTCTATGCCATGCCGGCGGTTGTTGTCTGCATACTGGCGGCATTCGCCATGCCTAAGCCGCAGGAAGGTTTCGCCGAAAACATGGCGACAACCCTGGTGACGACACCTGTTGAGCGTATGACGACAGCGGTGCACGCGGCGTTTCGGCCCAAGCATTTCTCGCTTGCCCAGACGGGTTTCGGCGCGGGCGCGACACGCCTCGGCGGTGACGTTGTGCTGAACGACGACGTTATAATGCGCATACGCGCGGACGGGCCGCTGTACCTCACGGGCAACATACTCGACACCTATACGGGTTACGCATGGGTTAACAACTTTGGCGGCGAGATGATGCCCTTCGGATACGGCAGGAACATCGGGCTTTACGACAGGGTGTCGAGCGTCCTGCTCTGGCTGATAATGTACGCGGATGTGCAGGAAGGCTGGTTCGAACACAGATCCATCCCATACTTCGACTTCCTTACGAACCGCAATATCGCCCGGCTTGCCCTTATGGGCGCGATACGCGGAGACACCGTACACGACTACGGCTACAGGATGATAAGCACCGAGGAGTTCACCGTCAGCATCGGCAACTTCCGCACCTTCTCGGCATTCTACAGCGGCATACCCTCCGCGGTCTACGGCGTGGGCAGGGACATCGGCTTCTTGCAGGACGCGCACGGCACCATTATGTCGGAAGCACTCATGCCGCGCAACACCTACTACCGCGTGGTGCATCACGACCTCGCGCCGATGTTCGACACATATCTGCTGGCAAACATCAGCCGCAGGGGCGTTCTGAACGACATGCTCCTGCTTCTCGAATGGGATATACGGGAGAACAGCCAGTGGGGCTCCGTCATATTCAGGAGCGAAACATCGGAGGATGTGGAGCTGTACGCGGAGCTTCTGCGCAACTACCTGATACCGCACGCGGACTGGGTGTACGAAGTGTATACACAGCTGCCGGAACACTTCCCGCAGCGCGTGCGCCTCCTGGCGGAAGCTATCACGGCGGAGGCGCGAACCGACTTTGAGCGCGCCCTGCTTCTCGAAAGGCACTTGCAACGCTTCCGATACACTCTTTCGCCCGGGCCGACCCCGCCTTACCGCGACTTTGTGGACTACTTCCTCTTCGACCTGCAAGCGGGCTACTGCACGTCCTTTGCGTCGGCGTTTGTGACGATGGCGCGTTCCATCGGCCTGCCGGCGCGTTATGTCGAAGGTTTTAACGTACAGGCCTTCCCGGATCAGTACGGTTATATCGACGTTTCCAACGAATTCGGCCACGCCTGGGGCGAAGTCTACTTCGAGGGCTTCGGCTGGAAGAAGTTCGAACCGACACCGGGCGGCGGCGGAGTGCAGGAGGAATCGCTCGCCGGCGTGATCCCCGTGAGTTTGCCGTGGGACGACGGAATGCTCTGGGACGACTTCGGCTGGATGTACGGACCGGACTTTAACCCGGGCTGGCAGCCGGAGGATGTCGGCGCGGGAACAACACAGGCTCACGAAGCCGCCGCGTCCGTGATTCTCGGCCGCATAATGCTGGCCGCGCTGTACGTTGCTCTT
>WRAA01000102.1 GCA_009780445.1 Defluviitaleaceae bacterium | reverse complement strand
GAGGGACGACGCGTACACCGGTTGCATGGGCGAGCAGTTCGGCGTTAGCCGAACGACCAGCCCACAGGGTACGCTAGAATGCTGTGTGCCGGTGGCACACGTTCAGCATCCGGAGCGTCAGCGTAGGAAAAAATGACGACGCAATTGCGCAAAAAGACAAGTTTGATTGGAGTGTTTTCAAGTTGAATGGCTATAACCCGCGCATCCTGCTCATGGGCAACCCGAATGTGGGGAAGAGCGTATTCTTCACAGAACTGACGGGCATACACGCCGTAAGCTCCAACTATGCGGGCACCACGGTTAATTATATGGAAGGCCGCTTCAAGCCGGGGAACAAGGAATACACCTTGGTCGACGTACCCGGCACGTACTCGCTGGTGCCGGCGTCCGAGGCGGAGACTGTCGCGGCAAGCTTCATGGAGGGCGGCGCGGACGCAATCATCTGCGTGCTGGACGCGTCCAACCTGGAGCGCAACTTGCAGCTGGCTCTGGAGATACGGCGGTACGGTATCCCCGTGGTGTACGCGCTGAATCTGCTGGACGTGGCAACGCGGCACGGCATAAGCGTCAACGCGAAGCTGCTTGCGCAGGAACTGGGCGCGCCTGTTGTCGAGACCGTGGCCGTTAAGCGGCAGGGCTTCGACAAGCTGGCTCTGCGGCTGGAGGACGTGCTGGGTTTGGCGGGAAGCGGCGGCGGGTGCGGCGGTTGTGCATCCTGCCCCTCGGTGTCCGGCAATGCAGACATCTGGGCAACAGCGAAGGACATAACGCGCCGCGTAAGCACCAAGACCGACGCTGAACCAAGCCTGATCGACAAGCTGGGCAGCAGCATGATGCGCCCCATGCCCGGCATACCCATCGCCATGGTGGTTATCGCTCTGGCCATCGGCATAGTTGTGGGCGGGGGAAGGTTCCTGCGGGCGTTCTTCCTGCTTCCGCTGGTCAACAACATTATCGTGCCGTTCTTCCGCAACCTGTTCACGTCTCTTTTGCCAGAAGGCATGTTCCGTAACATTATGATCGGCGAATTCGGCATATTCGTCATCAGCTTTGAGTGGATACTCGCCCTGATCTTCCCCTATGTGCTGATGTTCTACGTCGCGTTTACGCTTCTTGAGGACACGGGTTTCCTGCCGCGCATAAGCGTGCTGTTCGACAATGTAATGCGCAGGCTGGGCGTGCAGGGCGGCAGCCTCATACACATGCTTATGGGCTACGGCTGTGCCGTGCCGGCCATTATCGGAAGCCGCGCCGCAACCTCGCGCAAGGAGCGTATAGTGATCACCACAGCGATATGCTTCGCCGTGCCGTGCATATCGCAGTCAGGCGCGTTGATAAGCTTGCTGGCGGGTTACGCGTGGTGGATGCTGCCGCTGATGTTCGTCTTTGCGATGCTGCTGTTTATCACCGTGACGCTGATTGCGGGCAGGATTGTGCAGGGCAGTGTGGAGCCGCTTATGCTGGAGGTGCCGAATCTGCTGATGCCCAACGCCAAGGCCTACGGCCGGAAGCTGGCAACACGCATGAGCCACTTTTTAAAGGACGCGGAAGTGCCGATGATGATAGCCATTGTGTTCGCGGCTCTGCTTAGTGAATCCGGTGTGCTGGGCGTTATCGCGTTTTACGCGCAGCCTGTTGTAAGCGGCTGGCTGGGTCTGCCGGCGGACGCCGTTGTGGCGTTGATACTGGGCATTGTGCGCCGCGAAATGTCTGTCGCGCCGCTGCTCGCGCTGGATCTCACGCCCTTGCAAGCTTTTGTGGGCGGCGCGGTGTCCCTGATGTACCTGCCGTGCCTGTCGGTGTTTGCGATACTGGCGAAGGAGTTTAACGCGAGGATCGCCCTGGTCATCGGGCTTTCGACTATTGCGACGGCCATATTCGTGGGCGGGCTGATCAACCATGGGGTTCGGATATTCTTGTAGGAAGGGGTAACGCTATGCTGAAGTGGATTACGGATTTCACCTACCAAGTGGAGATCCAGGCCACGGAGATGGCCGTGTTCTTCAAGCTTGCGTCGGAGTACTACCGCGACGTAATCTTGAATGAAGCGTCTCTGGCGAATATCTCGAGCGACGACCATATCCTGTGCATAGGCGGCGGCGTATGTCCGTTTTCCGCGATACTCCTGCACCGGATAACTGGGGCGCGTGTGACGGTGATCGACAACAACGCGGAGTGCGTGCCGATAGCCGGCAGGGTCATAGACCGCTTGGGAATCGGCGGGTCTGTGCGTGTTCTGTGTGAGGACGCTCTCGACACAGATCTGGCCGTTTCGGAATACTCCGTCATACACATGGCCATGCAAGTCTCGCCGCTGAACGACGTGTTCGCGCGGATGGAGAAGCTGGCCGCGCCCGGCACGCGGCTGTTGGTGCGCCGCCCGCGCAAGTACCTGGGCGGCATGTACTGCAAGCACTGCGGCGGTCTGCCAAAGTCCGTTCCCTACATAACTCACACAACCGCCGGCAACATCGGCAGTACCTTGATGTACATAAAGTCCGCATGATCCACAGCATAACGCACAGCATTTCGCAGGTTACGGCGTGGTCTGTTCTGCTGCTGGTTGCCTTGCAGGTTGTGTCGCAGCTGATGGTGAACTTGCAGTGGTACTTGATTGCGCGGCAGGCCGGCACGGGCATATCCTTTGCGGACATGCTGCGCGTGAATTGTCAGGGCGCGTTGGCGGATTCCGTAACGCCCGGCGTGAAGTTCGGCGGAGAGGTGGCGCGGGCGGTGCAGCTTAGCCGCGTGGGCGGCTGTTCCGGCGAGGACGCGGCGGCGATTGTGGCTCTGCAAAAGATGTTCAGCATCGGCGGTATGCTTGCCGTGGTGCTGTTGGTGCTGCTGGTGCTGGCCGGGCTTTCGGGCGGCTTGCACCGGGCGGACTTCCGCTTCGAGGCCGCGGTGCCAGCCGGTGTAATTGCGGCGGCGGTTTTGCTTGCCGGCTTGCTGTTGCTGCCGCGCGTCAGGCGCAGGGTGCGAAGCTTTGGGCGCGTACTGCGCGGTCATATCGCGGGTTTACGCGGCAGACCGGGTTTTTCGGCCGCTCTGGCGGCTCTGTCGCTGGCGATATGGATGCTCTACCCCGTCAAGATGTACGCCGTTTGCGTGCAGTTCCTGCCGGATGTGGGCTTGATGAGCGTGGGCGCGGTGGCCTTTGTTTCGTACACCGTGGCGATGCTGCCGATCTTCCCCGGCGGCCTTGGCGGTTTCGAGGCAAGCATGTCCGCCATGCTCGTATCCTTGGGCTTCGCCCTTAGCGACGCGGCCGTGATAACAGTTATTTTCCGCTTTGTGACGTTCTGGCTCGTGATGCTTTTGAGTTTGGTGTATATTGGCGTAATGCGGTGTGTCGTCAAACATTGAAACTGTGGCATACTATGGGTAAGTGTGTAAGAGCCTGTTTAGTATCTTTTCGCCATTGTCTTGACGCCTGGTTTTCCGCCCTTCGTTGTCACCTTTTTCCTGCGCTGACGCTTCGGATGCTGAACGTGTGCCACCGGCACACAGCATTCTAGCGTACCCGTTGGGTACGCGTCGTCGGCGGTTCCTAGGGGGTGTTTGAAAACCCGCTTTCGGCGAATTTTCGAGCATAATTTTTTGCCGGGCTAGGAAGCGACGACGACGAGAACCCTTGTGGTTCGCTAGGAGGAGCTGACGACGCACGGCGGAAAATTTGCCGAAAATGCACCGAAATGGGGTTTTCAAACACGCCCTAGAATGGCGAAAAACTGACTCGTCAATCCAACGGCAAAAAGATACTAAACAGGCTTTAAGGAGGCATAAGATGTCTCGAAGGACGATGTTGAAGTGGCTTGCTTGTCTGTCGGCTGTGCTGGCGGGCGTTGTTTTGTTGCTGGCGGCGCGGCACATCCCCGGTTTTGCCGCGTGGTACGCCGCGAACGTGTTCCCTGTGTTTCCGCACACGGCGGGGCGGGTGATGAGCCTTCTGCCGTTCTCGGTGTTCGAGGTTGTGCTGGTACTGCTGGTGCTGGCACTGCTGTGCGGCGCGGCATATGTTGTGTACAGCTTGTTTGGCCGCACAGGGCGGGCGAGACTTCGCGGGCAGGTGCCGGGTGCCGCGCTTAGGCTGTTTGCGGTGCTGTCCTGCGCCTTCCTGATGTTCGTCCTCACCGCGGGGATTAACTACAGCCGCGAGTCCTTCGCGGATCACATCGGCATAACCGTGCGGGATTCCACCGCCGACGAGCTGGTGCGGCTGTACATCAAACTGGCCGAACGCGCCGCCGTGCTTTCCCGGGAGATTGAGACGGACAGCTACGGCCATTTTGTGCTGCACCGCGAAGGTATACACGGCCGCGCCATAGCGGCAATGCACGGCCTTTGCGACATGTACGGCGGGCTGGGAAGCTACTTCCCGCGGGCAAAGGCTCCCGTGCTTTCGCGCCTCCTGCTCTCGAACATGAACATCGGCGGGTTCTTCTCGCCGTGGACGGTGGAGGCGCACTACAACGGCGACATGCCAGGGCAGAGCATCCCCTTCGTGATAGTCCACGAGCTGGCGCACGCGGCGGGGCATATGCGGGAGGACGAGGCCAACTTCGTGGCATACCTTGCCGCCGCCAACTCCGACTGCATCGGCTTCCGCTACAGCGCGGTCTACGCGGCTCTAACGTACACCCTGCAAGCCCTGCACCGCGCGGTCGGCGCCCAGAGATACGCCGAGCTGTTCGCCCTCCTGCCGGAACAGGTCGTCCGCGACATGGCCTACGCGCGGGCTTACTGGCGAAGCTTCGACGGACGCGCCGCCGAGGTGGCCACCAGGGCCAACGACACCTACCTGCGCCTGAACCGCCAAGAGGACGGCGTGCAGAGCTACGGCCGCATGGTAGACCTGCTGCTGGCCTACTACCGCGACTAATACGGACTTGCAATCTTAACAACGCTTGGCGAATGGGCACAGATGCTGAGCGAACGCGCCCTGTGCCCATGAGGTTAGCGTTGTTTAGATTGCAAGTCCGTATAATTCACGCGTACACACAAAGACTTGCACCCGCGCGGATGCAAGTCTTTGTGTGTTTGACGCTATTTCTTGAGCTTGAAGAAGGATACCTTCTGCTTGAGCAGTTCGACCTGGGAGTTTAGTTGTTCCGAAGCGGAGGCGGATTCCTGCGCCGTTGCCGAAGTGTCGGTGATTACGCGGGTGATCTCCGATACGCTGGAGTTGATGCTGGTGATGGAGCTTAGCTGTTCGCCGGAGATATGGGCGATGTGGCCGATGAGGTCTGCGATTTCGCCGATGTTGGTCGTGATGGTTTCGAACGACGCGACGACTTCCTCGGTGGCCTTGATGCCTTCCTGCACGTTCTTTGTGTCCTCGCCGATGATGGCGGTGGTGTCGGATGCCGACTGCTGGCTGCGCCCCGCAAGGTTGCGGACTTCACCCGCCACTACGGCAAAGCCCTTGCCGTGTTCGCCGGCTCGCGCCGCTTCGACGGACGCGTTCAGAGCCAGCAGGTTTGTCTGGAAGGCGATGCTCGTGATTACGCTGATGATCTTGGAGATGCTCTCGCTGGATTCCTGGACCTTGTGCATGGTAGTGGCCATGGAGCGTACCTTGTCGGTGCCGAGCTTGGCGTGGTTCTGCGAACGAAGGGTGGTCTCGGTGGCCTCGGCCGCGTCGTTGTTGGCTTGTGTGGCCTTTTCGTGTATTACGCTGATGGAGTTGCTAAGGTCTCTGATGGCGGTGGTCTGCTTGCTTGCTCCGTCCGCCAGCTGCATCGAGCTGTGGGAGATCTGCTCCGCGCCCATAAGAACTTGTGAGCAGGATGTCTGGATATCGCTCATGATGGAGTTTAGCTGCTCCGATATGGTGTTGATGGAGTCCTTGATAGTGGCGAACATGCCGACGTAGGAGCGGTCTATCGAGTTCCGCAGATCGCCCTGCGAAAGGTGGCCAAGCACCGTGTTTATCTCCGTTATGTATGAAGATATCGCGTCGCTGGTGGTGTTCAGTGTGTTCTTGATGGTGAGGAACTCGCCGCTGAAGTCGCCCTCTACGCGCTGGCTGAAGTCTCCCTTTTTCAGGGCGGACAGCACGCGGGTGGTTTCGTTAAGCGGCTTGCTGATGGCTGTCATGATGCCGTTCAGCTCTTCGACAAGCTGCACCCATTCGCCCTTGTAGGCCTTGGCGTTCAGCGAAAAGTTCACCTCGCCGTGCTGTGCCTTGACGGCGATCTTGCTGATCGCGGCCGCGATGGAGATGATGCCGGTGCGCAGACCTTCTACGGAGTCGTTGATATAACGTTCGTCCCCGGGATATTCGCGTATGCGTGCCTTGAAGTTGCCGCTTACGATGCCGGAGATGCACTCCAGTATCTCGGTCTTGGAGTTGGTGTGCTGGGAGACCATTTCGTTGATGCCGTTTACGATCTTGGCGTATGCGCCTTCGTAGCGGCGGCTGTCGGCAAGGTAGCGGAAGTTGCCGTGCAGGTGCGCGTTGTGCATGGTCTCGATATCGCGTATCAAGTTTTCGATGATGTCTAAGTTGTGGTTGAACTCGGTGTCGATCGCGCTTAGGCCGAAGGATGTGTCGGGGGATAAGTTGCGCGAAGAGGATTGGCCGGTGGCAAGGGCCATCGAGCGGGCGTTAAACGACGATACAGACGTGTTGACGGTCTGCTTGATCTGCGCCGACATAAAGATCACGATGAACACGGCCACGATCATCAGCGTGATGGTTATGGTGCCCATCACCACGCCAAGCACTCTCCACACGGGCGCGCTTGTGATGGTGGCCGGCACCACGGAAAGCAGGGACCAGCCCGTGGATTCCAGCGGGAAGTGCATGAAGTACGCCGCCGCGCCATACTGGTCAGTGTCAAGCACAACATGTTCGCTGGCTCTGATCCTGCTTAGGATCTGCGAATAGTTCGGGATGGCGGAGAGATCTTGCAGGCCGTCGCCCGTGGGAAGGAAGCGTTCCTCCGGATGTACGATGATCTCGCTGTCCGCGCCCAGAAGGATGACACGCCCCGCGGAACGCGCCTCGAAGCTGCTTATCATGTACTCGAGCATGTCCAGCTCGATGTTCATGGACACCACGGCTTGCTGGCCGTGCAGGTCCGGTATGTAGCGCACGATGGTGGCCACAAGGCCGCCCGTGTGTGCCGCAATATAGGGCGGGGTGATGTGCGTCGCGCCGCGTGCAGCTTCCGCCGTGATCCACCATGGTCTCTCCTGCGACACAAAACCCTCCGGCGGCACCCACAGGCCGCTGTCGTAGAATCCGCCGTCGGCCATCGCCACCCAGATAGACTCGATAAACTCGTGGGTATCCTCGAAGTATACCACGATATCCAGAAACTGGTCTCTGT
>WRAA01000101.1 GCA_009780445.1 Defluviitaleaceae bacterium | reverse complement strand
GGCCGCCCCGTAAACCTGCAAGTGGGCCTGGGCGTGCGCCCTGTGGCCACATCCCGGGACTTCGGCATGGGTTCCTTCGAACGCACGGATCAGCCGCTGGACATTGCCATAAGCGGGCGCGGATTCCTGAACGTGCGGCACTCGCCGGAGGGCGCGGCTGTGGAAGTCATTGCCTATACGAAGGACGGCGCGCTGCAGGCTATGCCGGCGCCCGGCGGCGACGGAACATTGATGCTGGTTACGAATCAAGGTCTGCCGATTCTCGACGTTGACGGCGATCCCATAATCTTCGAGGACTGGGTGCATGTCCCGGATCTTAGAATCTCGCAGGAGGGTCTGATCAGCCACCGGGATCCGGAGGACATCGAAGCACCCGTCATCAACATCGCCCAGCTGGCGATATCGCAGTTCCCGAACATCCAAGGTCTGGAGGCCGTGGGCAACAACCTCTTCCTGCAAACGGGCGCGTCCGGCGCACCCATTATGGAGATAGAGGCGATGGAAGGCCCCGTGGAAGTCACAAGCCCGTCCACAATTGTGCAGGGCGTGCTGGAGATGTCCAACGTAAACGTGGCCAACGAGATGGTGAACCTCATCACCACGCAACGCGCATACGAGCTGAACGCCCGCGCCATATCCACTTCCGACCAAATGCTGCAGGAAGCTGTGAATCTGCGCAGATAAGGGGGCTGAATCTCTGTGAATACGAATCCGATACCGGGCTTTGGCTCCGCCATTGGCGCGCAGTTGGAGGCCGTGCGCTTGAACCAGGACATGTTAAGCTTCGAAACGGCTCTGCAAACCGCGCAGAACAACTTGGACGACATGAACGAAGCCCAGCTGAAACACGCCACGCGGGAGTTCGAAGCCTTCTTCCTGAACATGATGTTCAGGGAAATGCGCAGGAGCGTGGGCAACGAACACAGCTTCATGCCGCAGAGCAACGCCGAGCGCATCTTCCAGGAGATGCTGGACGAAGAACGCTCCCGCTCCGCCGCAAACTACGGCGGAATCGGCCTTGCCGACATGATGTTCAGGCAGTTGAGCCGCGCGAATAACAGCATTCCTCCAAGCGAGGTATAACATAAACAACCGGCACAGCTAATATGTGCCGGTTGTAGTTCGTTTAACAAGTATTGACAATGAGCCGCAGATGGTGTAATGTGTAGTTATGCGGTAGGAAATCGACCGAAAGGGAATTGCTATATGAATATTTTACAGGTGCTGCACACGGAATTTGCGGTAAAGGAGCATTACATACAGGCTGTTATCGACCTCTTGGACGAGGGCAACACGATACCGTTTATCGCGCGATACAGGAAGGAAGCCACGGGCTCGCTGGACGATCAGATCCTGCGTGAAATGGCGGAGAGGCTTGCGTACCTGCGAAGCTTGAACGAGAAGCGCGAGCAGTACCGCAACCTGATCACCGAGATGGGCAAGATGACGGAGGAGATATCCGCCGCTCTCGACGCGGCCGGAACCCTGGTGGCTCTGGAGGACATCTACCGCCCATACAGGCCGAAACGCCGCACACGGGCGACTATCGCCAAGGAAAAGGGGCTGGAGCCGCTGGCCTTGGCCGTGTTTGAACAGGAAATGACGCTGCCGCCCATTGTTGCGGCGCAGGAATATATAAACGAGGAAAAGGGAGTGGCCACACCCGAGGAAGCTCTGGCCGGCGCGCTGGACATCGTGGCCGAAATAATTTCCGACGACGCTGCATACCGTGATATAGTGCGCAGGATCTTCACAGACAAGGCTGTGCTGGCGTGTAAGGCCGCGGACAGCACGAAGGAATCGGTCTACGAAATGTACTACGACTTCGCCGAGCCTGTGAAGAAATGCGCCGGCCACAGGGTGCTGGCCGTAAACCGCGGAGAGGCCGAGGGCTTCCTGAAAGTAAGCGTGGATGCGCCGGAGCAGGATGTCCTTCGCGCCTTGGGCAAGGCCATCAACAAGCGCAGGCCGTTTACGGAGCAAGTTATCGCCGATACCATCAAGGATTCGTACAGCCGGCTTCTCGCGCCGTCTATCGAGCGCGAAATCAGGAACATGCTTAGCGAAACGTCGCAGGAAGGCGCGATCAAGGTCTTTGCCGAGAATCTGCGGCAGCTGCTCCTGCAAGCTCCCATCAAGGACAGGGTAGTACTCGCGCTGGATCCGGGCTTCCGCACGGGCTGCAAGGCCTGTATCATCGACGGCATCGGCAACGTGCTGTATACAGGCGTGGTCTACCCCACGCCGCCGGCCAACAAGGCCGCCGAGGCGAAGAAAACACTTCTGCCGCAGATGCACAAGCACGGCGTGGATGTGATCGCCATAGGCAACGGCACGGCTTCGCGGGAGACGGAGGCCTTCGTGGCCGACATGCTGAAAGAGACCCGGCGCGAAGTATTCTACGTTATCGTAAACGAGGCAGGCGCGTCGGTGTACTCCGCGTCGAAGCTGGGCGCGGAGGAATTTCCGGAGTTCGACGTCGCGCTTCGTTCGGCGGTGTCCATCGGCCGCCGCCTGCAAGACCCTCTGGCCGAACTCGTGAAGATCGACCCGCGCAGCATCGGCGTGGGGCAGTACCAGCACGACATGAACCAGAAACGCTTGGGCGAAGCTCTGGGCGGCGTGGTGGAGGGCTGTGTAAACAGCGTGGGCGTGGATCTTAACACGGCCTCGCCGTCCCTGCTGTCCTACGTGGCCGGTCTGTCCGCCACAGTGTCCAAGAACATCTTGAAGCACCGGGAGGCCAACGGCAGGTTCGCCTCGCGACGCGACCTGCTGGCCGTGAAGGGCTTGGGGCCGAAGGCCTTTGAGCAGTGCGCGGGCTTCCTGCGTATCAACGGCGGAACCAACCCGCTGGACTCCACGGGCGTACACCCGGAGAGCTACGGCGCGGCCGCACAATTGCTGGAATACCTGGGCTACACCGCCCATGACATACAGGCGAAAACCGCCGCCAACTTACGCGGGAAGCTGCGCGACACGGCGGATCTGGCCAAGAAGCTCGGCGTGGGTCAGCCCACTCTGGAGGATATCGTGAAGGAGCTGGAGAAGCCCGGGCGCGACCCGCGCGAAGACATGCCGCTGCCCATCCTGCGCTCCGACGTGCTTTCCATGGAGGACTTGCACGAAGGCCTCGCGCTGAAGGGCGTGGTGCGCAATATCGTAGACTTCGGCGCGTTCGTGGACATCGGCGTGCATCAGGACGGCCTGGTGCATATCTCGCAGATGACGAACAAGTTCATCAAGCACCCGCTGGAAGTCGTCAGCGTGGGTGATATCGTAGACGTAAAGGTGCTTAGCGTAGACACCGGCAAGAAGCGAATAAGCCTGACAATGAAGCAGGTCTGACAATGAAACAGGAGATGATGACATGCGAAAACTTATAACCACAGCCGCCGCGCTGTCGATAACGGCCGTGATGATGCTGGCCGGCTGTGCGCAGCAGCAGCCCGCCGCGGAGGGCGCAAACCGCGAAGATTCGCGCCTGAGCGTCATCGCCACGATCTTCCCGCAGTATGACTTTGTGCGGCAGATAGCCGGCGACCGGGTGGATCTTACCATGCTGATCTCGCCCGGCGCGGAAAGCCACAGCTTCGACCCTTCGCCGCGCGATATGATCGCCATTAACAACGCCGACCTTCTCATCTATGTGGGCGGACACGGCGATACATGGGTGGAGCCTCTGCTGGCCTCGCTGAACCGGGGCGACGCACTGCGCACCATGACCCTGCTGGACATGGTAGACGCGGTGCTTATGGAACTCGTAGAAGGTATGGAGATCTACCATGACCACGGACACGACCACGGACACGGCCATAGTCATGACCACAGCCACGACGACGGCCACGGCCACGACAACTACGGTTACAGCCACGACGACAGCCACGGCCACCACGGCCATGACCATGACGACCACGGACATGATAGCCACGGCCATGACAACGACTACGGCCACAGCCATGACGACAGCCACGGCCACGACAGCTACAACCACAGCCATGACGACAGCCACGGACACGACCATGACGATCACGGGCATGATAGTCACGGCCACGGCGGCCATTCCCACGGCCACAGCCACGAGGACGAATACGACGAGCATGTCTGGACGTCTCCGCGCAACGCGATACTGATTGTACAGTCGCTGACGGAAGTCTTGGCTGAGATGGACGCGGACAACGCCGAGTTTTTCAGAGCAAACGCCGCGGCGTACATTGAGGAGCTGGAAGAGCTTGACCGCGCCTTCGCCGAAGTTGTGGCGGGAGCCGCGCGCAACACGCTGATATTCGGCGACAGATTCCCCTTCCGCTACCTGATGGACGCATACGGGCTGACGTACTACGCCGCCTTCACGGGCTGTTCGGCGGAGACACAGGCAAGCCCCGCCACAATCGCCTTCCTGATAGAAAAGGTACGCGCGGAGGACATCCCTGTGATCCTGCATATCGAATTCTCGAACCGCCTGATATCCAACGTGATTGCCGAGGCCACGGGCGCGAGGCAGCTGGAGATACATTCCGCGCACAACGTAAGCCATGCCGACTTTAACGCCGGGCTGACATATCTTGAAATATCGTGGCGTAACTTAGAGGTTATGAGGGAGGCGTTAAACTAATGCCGCTGATAACATGCAGTAACGCCTCATTTGCCTACGACGGCAGGACGGTTGTTGCCGGGCTTGACTTTACGGTGAACAAGGGCGACTACCTCTGCATCGTCGGCGAGAACGGATCCGGCAAGACCACCCTCATGAACGGAATACTGGGGCTGATCAGCCCCAAGTCTGGCTCCATCACCTTTGGGGACGGCCTAAAATCCACCTCCATAGGTTATCTTCCGCAGCAGACACCCGCGCAGAAGGACTTCCCCGCAAGCGTACACGAAGTTGTGTTGTCCGGCCGTTTGAGCCGCCGCGGGCTTAGGCCGTTCTATTCCGCGGAGGATAAGCGCGTCGCGTTGGCGAACATGGAGCGGCTGGGCATATCGTCCATTGCGCGCAAGAGCTTCCGCGAGCTGTCGGGCGGCCAACAGCAGAGGGTTCTGCTGGGCCGCGCGTTGTGCGCCGCGTCGGAGGCGTTGCTGCTGGACGAACCCGTGGCCGGTCTCGACCCCCTTGTCACGTCGGAGCTGTACAGAACCATCAAGGAGCTGTCGTTGGACGGCATAACAATTGTCATGATCTCCCATGACATACACGCGGCGGTGGAGTACGCAAGCACCATACTGCATCTGCAAAACCACCAGCTGTTCTTCGGCTCCGCGTTGGACTACAGGGGCACAGACGCCGGGCGGTTGTTTCTGAGGGGAGGCGCTTCCGATGCAGCTGTTTGATATGATCGCCGAGATGATGTCCTTCACCTTCATGGTACGCGCCATGGTGGTTGGCCTGCTGGTGTCTCTGTGCGCCGCCCTGCTTGGCGTAAACCTTGTGCTGAAGCGTTACGCCATGATCGGCACGGGGCTTAGCCATGTGGGTTTCGCCGTGATGGCCATAGCCGGCGTTGTGGAGATCGCTCCGCTTTCGGTGGCCTTGCCAATCGTGGTGGGCGCGGCCTTCCTGCTGCTTAGGCTTAACGAGAACAGCAAGATCAAGGGCGACAGCGCGGTGGCCCTGGTTTCCACAAGCAGCCTGGCAATCGGCGTGATCGTCGTGAGCCTTACAACCGGCCTTACGCTGCACATCTGCAATGTGATGTTCGGCAGCATCTTCGCCATGACACAGGCCGACATGTACTTTAGCATCGCGCTTAGTGTCGCGGTGCTGGGTATGTTCATACTATTCTATAAGCAGCTCTTCGCCGTGACCTATGACGAAAACTTCGCCAAGGCCACAGGCACCAATGTGGAGCTTTACAAGAGTATGCTCGCCATACTCACCGCCGTGACAGTGGTGGTGGGTATGCGCATGATGGGCGCGCTGCTTATCGCAAGCCTCACGCTGTTCCCCGCGATCAGCGCGATGCGTGTGTGCAAGAGATTCCTTACCGTAGTTATCACGGCGGCAGTTGTGGGGGTTGTGTGCTTCTTTGTCGGAATGGTGTTCTCGTTCTGGTATGACCTGCCGCCCGGTTCGTCCGTTGTGGCCGTAAACCTTGCGGCGTTCCTGCTGTTTTGCGGCGTATCGTTCATTAGAAGGGGAGGTGTGTCGGTATGAGAAAGCTGGTTGCGTTACTGACAGCGGTGGTGCTGGTCCTGACAGGTTGCAGTGCGGCCGCGGGCGCGGATGACGACGTACTCGTCATCAACGAAAGGTTCTTCGTGTCGCGCATAAATGATATTCACATGAATCCGCAGTCCTATCTCGGGCGTACCATCATGTATGAAGGTATGTTCGCAAGCTTTCCGGACATGATCAACGGCGGCTATATCCACATTGGCTACCGTTATACCGAAGGCTGCTGCGGGCCTTACGAGCCGCTGGGCTTCGGGCTTACGCTGGAGGACATAGAGCCTCCGGCCAATGATTCCTGGGTGCAGATCGTGGGCGTGGTGGAGGCTCTGCCAAACCGCGCGCACACCGTCCTGCGCATAAACGTAACATCACTGACAGAGCTTGACGAACGCGGCGAAGAATTTGTGTCGGGCTGGGCGTTCCAAGACGTAGCACAGGTTCAGTAAGGCAGCTGATGGACATACGTATATTGGTGGTGGAGGACAACGAGCATATCAGGGGCATGGTGACTACGTACTTGCGGGAAGCGGGTTATATCGCGGATGCCTGTGCGGACGGCGCCTTGGCTCTTGAAATGTTCTACGACAAGACATACCACCTTGTGATCCTGGACATTATGCTGCCGGGTCTGAACGGCCACGAGCTTCTGCGGGAGATCCGCAAGCTTGGCAATGTTCCCGTGCTGATGATAACGGCCTTGGCGGACGAAGAAAACCAGATACGCGCCTTTGCCGCCGAGGCCGATGATTATGTGACGAAACCTTTTAACATACAGCTGCTGGTGATGCGTGCGGAAGCCCTTCTGCGGCGCAGCGGCGTGCTTAGCAAGGAGGTTCAACACGGCAAGCTGACGCTCTACCCGGACGCGCTTGGCGCGGAGTATGACGGCACGCCCATCACCCTCACGCGCAAGGAATTCGAGATCTTGATGCTGCTTGTGCAGAACAGGGGCAAGACGCTTTCGCCGGCGGCGATACTTTCGCGGGTGTGGGGCTACGACTTCGACTGCGACGAAAGCACGGTCTGGACGCATATGAAGAACTTGCGCCAGAAGCTTCCCGAGAACATAATCAAGACTGTGCGCGGCGCGGGATATTCCGTATGAAGCGCGGCGTAACGGGCATTTTCGCCAAGATATTCCTGTATACGATGCTGTTGATCCTGCTGGTTATCGGCGTTAACTCCGCGCTGTTTGCCCAGCAGGTTGTGTCGTTCTACAACACCACGCGGATACGCCAGCTTAGCGAGAATTTTTCGGAGCTTACGGAGG